>CAWUWQ010000154.1:0-22400 GCA_963926065.1 uncultured Algoriphagus sp. | reverse complement strand
TGATTTTTGCCTTCCATGGACTTAAAATTAATCGTAAGGGTTAATTTGGTTGATTGTTTGATTAAACTAAAGAGGCGGGTTTTACCCACCTCTTTCTTTTAGCTTTCAGTGATTGTATTTAATTTGGCTAAGAAGCTATTGTAATATTGTCTACCTACTTGGATGACTGATCCTCCTATTAGAGAGATTTCTTTGGTATTGAAGCTTTCGATTTGCTTTAAGTTGACAATAAAGGATTTTTGGACTCGTAGGAAAATTTGGGAGGGAAGAATTTCTTCAATTTCCTTCATGGATTTTCGGATACTGTAATCTCGGTTTTTGGTAAAGATCGTCACCATGTTTCCATTTGCTTCCACATAATAAAGCTCAGTGTATGGGACTTTTTCAAATGCATTGTCAGCTTTGATGAAAACCGAATCATCGACTAAGAATGAGCTATCAGTATTGCTTTTCACCGTAGTGACTTCATTACTTGGCTTAGTTCTTTTATTGTAAAGAACAATTTCTACGATTGCGTGTATATCATTTGTATTGAATGGCTTTACGATAAATCCAGCAGGATTGACTCGCTTTGCACGCTCGATAATCGTCGGATCTGAATAGGAGGTTACATATACAAGTGGTGCATCTACCATCTGCTTGACGATCTCTCCCAACTCTATACCATCTTTGTCGCCTTTAAGTTTGATGTCCATGAAGATCAAATCCGGGCGATATTTTTTAACCACCTTAATACACTGATTTGCAGAATTTGCAATGTCAATGTTCACGTAGCCTAATAGCTCAAGAATCTCTTGAATATTTTCTGCGATACTGACATCATCTTCGACGATTAGGATTCGCTCTTCTTTCATGATAGGTTAACTTTACTGAAATGTGAGGTGTTTATTAAAAATCGAGCTGGGTAAATTTTAGCACACCTCTAATTTCAGAATTTTATTTTGAAAATCAAATGCTTTTTTTTATGCATGAAAGGATTAAAGGCTCATCATTTCCTTAAATCGAGCCGCTTGTCTTCTACTTACTTCGATTTTATCTCCACCTCTAAGGGTAACAACTAGTCCTCCATTAAACCAAGGCTCAATACCTTCGACCCAACCTAGATTGATGATATGCTTTCGGCTGGCTCGGAAGAATGATTTCTCATCCAGTCGCTCATCTAATGCATTGAGGGACTTATGAATCATAGGTTTGAAATTATCAAAATAAACTTTGATATAATTTCCGTCTGATTCAAACAGCCTGACATTGGAAAGCTTCACAAACCAACAGCGATCACCGTCTTTGACAAAAACCTGGTCATCTAAATTCAATTTCTTGGAATTGAAATTTGAGGATTCAGTTTCTGTTTTTTGAGTGCCATCTATTTTATTTTGAAGTTTGGTGATTGCTTCCTCCAGTCGTTTTGGTTCGATTGGCTTGAGTAAATAATCGAGGGCGTTTACTTGGAAAGCTTTGAGGGCATATTCGTCGTAGGCAGTAGTGAAGATTACATGAGGGACATTGTCCAATTCCTCCAACAGATCAAAACCGGTCTTCTCAGGCATCTGAATATCCAGGAAGATTACATCAGGGTTTAATTGTTCGATTTTATCTTTGGCATCATCCACATTGACCGCTTCGCCTACTACTTCTACACTTTCCAGTTGGTTTAAAAGGGTGATTAGCTCCTTTCGAGCTAGTCTTTCATCGTCTATTACAATTGCGCGCATATGCTGTTAATTTGGTCTTTCTAAGTTAGCCCTTTGTTTGGGTATCTTTATTTCTGTGATCACGAATTGATTTCCTGAATTGAAAATCCGGAAACTAGCCCGATCTCCATAGATCAGTGTCAATCGTTGTACGGTATTGCTCAGTCCATTTCCCTCATCTCCTTTGGATTTAAGACTTGGCGCGTGGTCTAAATGTCCACTATTTTTGACTTGAATATACAAATCATCATCTAAACCTTCTCTGCACTTGATTTCGATTATTCCCCCTTTGACCAGATTAGAGATTCCATGCTTTACTGCATTCTCTACAATAGTCTGTAACATCATAGGAGGAATCTTATAGCTATAAGATTCATCTTCAATCAAATAATCTACATCCAATCGCTCCTCAAATCTAATCGACTCAAGCTCAAGATAATCTTTTACAATATTTAGTTCCTCTTCAAAATCGATGGTTTGTTTTTTATCCATCATCAGCGAAAATCGAAGCATATTGGAGATTCGGGTGATCGCTGATTTGGCTTTGACCGGGTCTTCATCCACCAGTGCGCGAACACTGTTCAGTGCATTGAATATAAAATGTGGGTTAAGCTGACTCTTCAAGTGATTCAATCTGATCTCGTTGATCTTGGCCTCGTACTTCAAAGAAGTATTGTAATTGTCTAGAAAGTGGAACAAAAAGTAAAGCAAAAACCACATGACATAGAACAGAAATGCCTGAAAGAGATTGGCCAAGATCACTAAAACCCTAAAATCCTCAACTGGACTCAGCGTGCCAAACACAATATTGATCAGGACCTGTGCGACTACATTGACAAAACTCAATGCCAAAATTGCTAAAAGCGATTGGAACAGGAGCTGAGGAATTCCCAGCGTGAACCAGTTAAAAGCCTTAATCAAATACCTTAAAAAATGAGTGGAAATAAGGTTAAATATCGCCAAGACAATAAACGCCAAGACTTGCACAACTGAAACGCCACTCGATAGCGATGCCAGAAAAATGATTACAAAAGCAAAGCCTCCCCAGCCTACCAGCTGCAAAAACCAATATAACCGTTCCTTATTCATTAATTTCAAAGATAATGAACTCATATCGACAAGGATTTATAATTTGATAAGAGGAGATATCACTTGATTTAGGTTGGAATCAAGAGGTTAACTCAGTCTTAAGAAATTTGCCTGTGTAGCTTTCTTTATTTTCGGCTACTTGTTCTGGGGTTCCTTGGACCACGATATTCCCACCTTTATTTCCTCCTTCTGGCCCTAAATCCACGATGTAATCGGCCATCTTAATAATATCTAAGTTATGCTCAATGATGAGTACAGTATTTCCTTTGTCTACCAATCCCTGAACAACTAGCATAAGTAGTTCGATATCCTTGAAATGCAAACCTGTTGTTGGCTCATCTAGAATGTAAAAGGTCTTGCCAGTATCTTTTTTGGATAGTTCGGTGGCTAATTTGACCCGCTGAGCTTCTCCACCAGAAAGTGTTGTAGCATGCTGACCCAGGGTGATATACCCCAAACCTACATCGTTGAGGGTTTTGATTTTGCGAAGAATCTTCGGCTGAAATTCGAAGAACTCTACCGCTTGCTCCACCGTCATATCTAGCGCGTCTGAAATCGATTTACCTTTGAATCGTACTTCCAAAGTTTCCCGATTGTAGCGTTTTCCTTTGCAGGTTTCACAGGGAACATGGACATCAGGAAGAAAATCCATCTCCACCAGTTTCATACCTGCTCCTTCACAGTCTTCACATCTACCGCCTTTTACATTAAAGGAAAAACGTCCAGGCTTGTAGCCTCGGATTTTTGACTCAGGAAGGTCGGTAAATAAGGCTCGGATGTCTGAGAAAACACCAGTGTAAGTTGCTGGATTAGATCTTGGAGTTCGTCCGATTGGAGATTGATCCACTTCGATGACTTTATCAAGTTCTTTCAATCCATCGATGCGCTCATAAGGCATCGGGTCTTTTTTGGAGTGATAGATTTCTCGATTCAAGATAGGATAAAGCGTCTCATGGATCAAGGTACTCTTGCCTGATCCGGATACTCCAGTGATGCAGATCAAAGTCCCCAAAGGTAAGTGTAAGTCCACATTCTTCAGGTTATTTCCACTTGCTCCTTTTAAGAAAAGCTCTCCAATCTTAGTTTTTCTTCGGGTTTTCGGAACTGGGAGTCCAAGTTTTCCACTGAGGTAACTGGCAGTGGCTCCAGAAGATCTCAAAATTTCCTTTGGCGTGCCTGCGGCTACGATATGCCCACCATGTCGACCTGCGCCTGGACCCATGTCGAGGATATAGTCAGATTCGAGCATCATATCTTTATCATGCTCTACTACCAAAACCGAATTTCCCAAATCGCGAAGACTTTGAAGGGCTTTGATTAGCTTCACATTATCTCGCTGATGCAGGCCAATGCTGGGCTCATCTAAAATATATAGGACTCCAACGAGCTGCGTTCCGATCTGCGTGGCCAATCGAATTCGCTGCGCCTCGCCTCCAGACAAAGTCCGAAGCGGTCGATTCAGTGAGAGGTAATCCAAGCCGATGTCTAGTAGAAAGCCGATTCTTTTTCGGATTTCCTTCAAGACCTCCGAGGCGATGATGTTTTGCTTTTGTGAAAGTCTGCTTTCCAGATCCTCAAACCATACGCCAAGTCCCCGAATATCCATCATCGCCAGCTGACCGATGTGGGTGTTGTCAAGTTTGATATGGAGTGCTTCTTTTTTTAAGCGATATCCATCGCATTCTGTACAGGTTTGGGTCACGGTGAATTCACTTACCCAATCTTGAATTTTGTCCGAACTACCTTCCTGATATTTTTGAAGGAAATTGATGATTCCCTCAAAGGTTGTATGCCATTTGGTTCCTGGATATTTGACAGAGTCGACCGCCACTTCTACTTTATCTCCATTCAGTAAGATGTCCACCACATTTGGTGGAAGATCTTTAATAGGAGTACTCATTGAGCACTTGTAATGCTTTAGAATTGCTTCAATTTTCTTGAAAATCCAGATGTCGCGATATTCACCCAAAGGAGCTATTCCACCTCTAGTAATACTCAAATTTGGGTCTGGGATGATACTTTCTTGCGTAATCTCTTCGGTAATCCCCAAGCCATTACAAACTGGGCAAGCGCCATAGGGACTATTGAAGGAAAAGCTATTTGGGGCTGGCTCCTCATAGGAAAGTCCAGTTTCTGGATCCATCAGATATTTAGAAAAATGGTGGATTTCCCCTCCCTCATCTCGAAGCATTATCATTCCTTTACCATGCTGAAGGGCAGATTTTAAGGATTGGGTAATTCGAAATCGATCTGATTCGTCGGCTATAATTCGATCAATGACAATCTCAATATCATGGATTTTGTATCGATCCACTTGCATTTTGGGCACCATCTCCATGACCACTCCATCGACTCTGACCTTGGAAAACCCCATTTTCCGAATCTGCTCAAAAAGTTCTCGGTAATGACCCTTTCGGCCTTTAACAACAGGAGCGAGGATGTATAATTTCTCATTTAGGAAATTGGAAAAAAGCTGCTCAACGATCTGATCTTCTGTTTGACGCACCATTTTTTTTCCAGTCAAATAAGAAAAAGCTTCCCCTGCTCGAGCATACAGCAGCCGCATGAAATCATAGATTTCCGTAACAGTGCCGACTGTTGAGCGAGGATTTTTGGAAGTAGTCTTTTGCTCAATGGCAATTACTGGAGATAGTCCATTGATTTTGTCCACGTCAGGTCGCTCCAAACCTCCTAAAAAAGAACGTGCATAGGCAGAAAAACTCTCCATGTAGCGGCGCTGCCCCTCGGCATATATGGTGTCAAATGCCAATGAACTCTTTCCGCTGCCACTTAATCCAGTGATTACTACCAGCTTGTTGCGTGGGATCTTAAGGTCTAGATTTTTAAGATTGTGCTCTCGAGCACCAAATATCTCAATGAATTCTTCCTGAGAAGAAATAGGATTACTCATAAGTCAGTGGACAAATACAATCGGCGAAGGTACGAAATTAGAAAGGGATGGGCTAGCTAGATTCCAAGATTGTAAGCTGATTATGCGGGGCTTTGTTCCGAATTGCAATAGAATATTTGATAGGAATAGGAATTTATGAGCTAGCGATAGCTCTTATTCAAAATGAACGGATAGATCCAGATTTTGAGCAAATGTTCTGACTGACTGACGTTTACATTAAGAGCTTAGCCCTGTTCCAGTATTAATTGTTCTCGATGTCCTTTATTCTGGCAAGAGCAGCTCATAAGTTCGTCCCCGCTTTACATTCAGGTCTTTGTCTCGAAGCCAAGGATTGTATTGCTTCAATTCTTTGTAGCTGCTATTATTCATTTTAGCCCAAGAAGCTAAGTTTTTTATATCTTCTTTTACCTCAATAGCTCTAAGTGGAGGATTTTGATAGTAATCTTCGGGTTGCAGATTAAATCCAAATTCAGATGGGTTTTCGAAGATTACCTTGAAAGCTAGGATTCTAAAAAGATACCGGCTCGTCTCATCGTTGAGGTAGAGCTCATAATAATTAGCAATCAACTGCTCTTCTTGTCTTCGGGCAAAGCCAGTCTGGCCCATATTGTAGCTGGCAGCTACGGCTGTCCAATCCCCGAATTTTTGATGCGCTTTTTTTAAATAACCAGCAGCTGCATTGGTGGATTTTTCTAGGTGATAGCGCTCATCTACATCCTTGTTGACTTCCAGACCATATTCTTTGGCAGTAGATTCCATAAACTGCCAAAAACCTCGAGCACCAGCCGGAGAGGCTACATTCATCAGGCCTGATTCAGCAATTGCCAAATATTTAAAATCTTCAGGAATTTGATTTGCTTTAAGCCATTCCTCAATCTGCGGCAGGAACTTAGTGGAACGCTTCATGAGCAAAACCATATTCGACTCCCAATAAGCATTGACGTAGAGTTCGCGCTCTAGGCGCTCTCTCACATCAGGAATAGTTATCGGAACAGATTCCCCAGCAAAACTCAAAGTGTCTGGTAGATTGAAAATCTTCACCGAATCTCGAAAAGATCCTTTTGAGGTTATGAATAGGCTTTGATCCGCAGTCTGAGCTATGGGCTCCTCGTTTCTAATGCGCTGCAAAAGTAAATACCCTGTCAGCGAAAGGCATAGAAAAGTCAAAAAATAAAGAAAAGCGAGATGTCCTTTTTGCATTAGAAATTTGGGCTCAGTAAATATTTGTTATAAAATTCATCGATCACTTTTACTGCTTCTGTAGCATCTTCGACCACACAAAAAAGATCAAGGTCCTCTTCATTGATGTAATTGTTAGAAAGTAGTGAGCTTTTGATCCAGTCAACAAGTCCTTGCCAGTAGGCTTTACCTACCAAGACGATCGGAAATTTCCCGATTTTATTAGTTTGAATGAGTGTCAATGCCTCAAAAAACTCATCCATAGTCCCAAACCCCCCGGGGAGCACTACAAAGCCTTGGGAATATTTTATAAACATGACCTTTCTGACGAAGAAATAATCGAAACTCATCAATTTGTCTCGATCGATGTAGATATTGTTGAATTGCTCAAAAGGCAATTCTATATTTAATCCGACTGATTTACCACCCTCGGAATAGGCTCCTTTATTTCCAGCTTCCATGATTCCAGGACCGCCACCTGTGATTACTCCATAGCCATGTCTGACTAGTTTTGCAGCAATGTCTTCAGCCATTTTGTAGTGGGCATGATCCCTCGGAGTTCGGGCAGAGCCAAAAATGGAAACACATGGGCCTATTTTGGATAACTTCTCAAATCCTACGACGAATTCTGACATAATTTTAAAAATTGCCCATGAATCCGCGCTTTTGATTTCACTCCAATCCCGCTCCTTGAATGCATTTCTGATTCTGTCTTCGGCTTTTTCTTCTTCCGTGCTCATAAAAATTCAATTTGTTTTAAAGAAAACGATCTGTGCAGTCTTTTGGAGGGATAAATGGTATTATTTCCCAACCATAGACCCTAAGCTACTGTCAATCAATATAAAAAAAATAGTAGGAATGGGGATCAATCGGCTATCATGCATTGTATTTTTACACAAATTACTATCCAATGAACCTTGCTGAAAAATCTCGGGCTGTATCAATTTTATTTGATCAACTTGAAGAAGAGTCGAAGCAATTTGCTTCTGAAAGTGGGTTAGGATGTGTTTCCGGATGCGGCGCATGCTGCGCAAATCCAGAAGTCTCGGCTTCACCACTTGAATTTCTCCCATTAGCCTTTGATTTTTACAATAAAGGGCTTTCTGAGACGATATTGTCATTTTTGGATTCGGAGGAAGAAAGTAAAAGCTGCATCGTATATCGTGCACATAGTAGCGATGGTAAGAATGGTTATTGTACCAACTATGCTTATCGAGGTTTGATTTGCCGGCTTTTTGCTGCTTCTGCTCGGAAAAACAAGTACGGCGCAAAAGATTTGATTATCTGTAAAATACTGAAGACAGAAAAAGCGCAAAAGTTTGCTGAAGCGTCAGAGCGAATTAATTCAGATTTACAAGTTCCCATGGCCTCAAAATTCTATCAAATGATCGAAGAAATTGATAGCTCACTTGCACAGCATTATCCAATTAATACGGCAATAAGGTTAGCTTTAGAATCGGTATTAAGGTTTAAATTCTACCAAGAAGAAGAGTTTTTACCAATCGCTTAATTTTTTTGATCTTCTCAATTAGGTTATATTGGGGTATTATTTTTAAGTAAAAACTTGGTATGGTAAAATTAGGAGAGATATTAAATACAGTTAGAGGAATTGTAGAAACCAAAATAGAATTGGTGAAAAATGAGATACAGGAGGAATTCATCGGGATTGTATTTCGGATTCTCCTTCTGACTTTCATGATTGCTTTAGGACTTTTGGTGCTTCTGTTTTTTAGTTTTTCGCTAGCCTTTTTCTTAAGCCAATATACTGAGTCACCTTACATGGGATTTCTGCTCGTCGGCGGTCTATATTTGATACTATTCGGAGGAGTTTATTACGCTAGGTATTCTGATCGGATGCAGCGGGGCGTGGAGATCGGACTAAGAAGATTTGTATTTAGTAAAAGAAATAGAAAAAAGAACAATGAATAAAAATCTTGAAGACAAGTCGGAGGAACTTGAACAAACTTTGTTGAAGCAATTGCAACTCTTCAAAGAAGACTCGAAGGATTGGGTTAAAGTTGGAGGTTTAGTTCTTGCCGGAGGCTTAATAACTTTTGCGATAGTTCAAGCCACTCGAAAGAAGAAAAATCGAGAAACTGAGCGCGCACTGGAGGTATTAGAAAGAGAAGGATTATTGAGCAAAGATTTGGAGAAAAAATTAACCTCATCTTCCAAGAGTAGTTTTTGGCCTTCACTTGGAGAGCGATTATTATTGGTAGGATTGGCTTTCGCCAAAGAAAAGTACTTTCCGAACTTACTCAACCTTGTTTCGGAAGATGATATATCACCAGAAGAAGGTAAGTAAACTCCTCAGATCACTCCAGTCTTCAGGGAATAAAGGCATAGCGTGGCTAGTAGATCCTGATAAAATATCAGATCTCAATGGGCTTAGATCTAATTTTTCGTGGATTCAACAAAGTAATTTGGATTTGATTTTTGTGGGGGGAAGCCAATTTGATCGGAATAATTTTGATGAGGTCGTATTGGCTTTGAAAGACCTCGCCGGAGAAATCCCGGTAGTCATTTTTCCAGGTTCTCACTATCAGCTCACCCAACATGCAGATGCTATCTTATTCCTATCCCTTATTTCAGGAAGGAATCCTGAGTTTCTG
The DNA here is from genome assembly GCA_963926065.1 of uncultured Algoriphagus sp. GTDB lineage: Bacteria > Bacteroidota > Bacteroidia > Cytophagales > Cyclobacteriaceae > Algoriphagus. The sequence goes on along the minus strand of CAWUWQ010000154.1, from coordinate 12,918 downwards.
ATTGGCCATCAGGTTTCGGCTGCCCCAATCATTCAAAAAATGGGTTTAGAAGTGCTTCCAACAGGTTATTTGCTCATTAATGAACATGAGATCACGAGCGTACAGTACATCAGCCAAACTACTCCAATCCCGAATTCTAAGCCAAATCTAGCTAAGGCAACAGCCTTGGCGGGGCAATTTTTGGGAATGACGTTTTTTTTCCTGGATGCAGGGAGTGGTTCAAGCAGTCCCGTTTCTTCTGAAGTAATTCAAGCTGTTCGTGAAGTGGTAGCGCATCCAATTATTGTGGGTGGAGGGATTGACTCAATTCCTAAATTGAAAAGTGCATTTCTCGCAGGAGCAGACCTACTGGTATTGGGAAATAGTATAGAAAAACACCCCGACTTTTTGGTCGAGGCCTTGGCTTTTAAAGCGACAATGAATCGATCATTGCACGTTAATTAGTGACTCTCTTCGGCGCATCTTTCCGGCCGGCACTCCATACATCATTTTGAATCTTCGGCAGAAATAGGCGGTGTCCTTATAGCCTACGTCCTTGCCGATATCCCGAATTGATTTTTTTGAGGTTCTAAGCAACTCCACTGCAGTTTCCATCCGCTGGTATTCTATGTAGTCCTGAGGATTTATTCCGGTAAGCATTTTGAAATATTGACCCACATAATCTTCGGATACATTGGCGATTTGAGCCAAAACTTTATTAGAAAGATCGCCTCCAAGGTTGGCCTTAATAAAGTTAAATAAATCGATGAGTCTAGGATCCTTGAAATAGGTAGCATTGGTGGAAAGCTCCTCTAAGAATAGGCGATTTTTTAAAATATGGCGAAGCAGCTCTATTACTAGGATTTCTGTTTGACTTTTAAGGATTCGCTCTTTTCCAACATTACTTACCTCTACCTCTTTCATCAAGTCTTCGATGATAGTGGCAATACGATCATTGAATCGAATGATAAATGGGGGAATATCTAGTGAATTGAAAAAGTTAACCACATCGAAAACTTTTGAGTCAAAGCTGACCATTGAAATACAGTCTTCCTCCATATTTATGATGTCCTTGAAGGAAATGCTTTGGAGGTATTTCTTTTTGTTTTCTTTGAATTGTTGATTGGATAAGTCTGACTTCTTTAGGCTATTTCCTACCGTAAGTTTTGTTTTACGTTCAGCAGGAAGGAATAAAACTTCGCCTTCATTGAGTAGCTCTTGATCTTCGCCAAACTTCAACGTACCGTGATGTATTAGTATCAGCGTGTTATCAGTTTCTTTGTAATCTTTGACTGTGAAAGGTTTTTCAAGTCTAAAATTGTTTCCTCGAATAAATCTAACATTGACCGACTCAATGATTTTGTTGTAATATTCCATGAATAAGTTGGAGAAATAGTAAATTCAAAAATATAATTTTTCTAATTAAAAAACATAACTTTTCAGTAATGAGAGTGAAAAAAATAAAAAAAAGGGTACAATTAATTGAAATTATAGCCTTTCATTTGGTTTGAGGTGACTACTTCAAGATACCTCTAGATATCACTATTTTCTGAATTTCGGAGGTTCCCTCGTAGATTTGAGTGATTTTGGCGTCTCGCATGAGCCGCTCAACGTGGTATTCTTTGACATAGCCATAGCCACCATGTACTTGTATCGCTTCAATTGTTACATCCATTGCAACCTGAGAAGCATATAATTTTGCCATTGCTGAGGCATGAGAATAGTCTTGACCTTGATCTTTCAGCCAAGCTGCTTTGTACACCAAAAGTCGGGCTGCTTCAATCGTCGTAGCCATGTCCGCAAGTTTGAACTGAATCGCCTGATGTTGGCTGATAGGTTTCCCAAATGCTTTTCGCTCTTTGGAGTAAGCCAGCGCCAACTCATAAGCTCCCCCTGCAATTCCCAAAGCTTGTGCAGCTATTCCTATTCTGCCTCCATTAAGGGTTTCCATTGCAAAAGTAAATCCAAAGCCTTCTTCCCCGATTCGGTTTTCTATCGGCACTTTGACGTCAGTAAACATTAATGAATGTGTGTCAGAGCCACGAATCCCTAGTTTATCTTCTTTTTTTCCAACCACAAATCCTTCCCCTCCTCCTTCTACAATAAATACGGAGATTCCTTTGTGGCCTTTACTTGCGTCTGTTTGTGCAATTACCAAATAGATACTTGCCGAGGAACCGTTTGTAATCCAATTTTTAGTGCCGTTGAGGATATAATGATCTCCACTAAGTTCAGCTGAAGTCTGCTGAGAAGTAGCATCAGACCCAGCTTCTGGCTCAGAAAGGCAGAATGCACCCAAAACTTCACCACTTGCGAGAGGTTTCAAATACTTCTCTTTTTGAGCTTCGGATCCATATTTCTCCAAACCCCAGCATACCAAAGAATTGTTCACAGACATGCATACGGAAGCGGAAGCATCAATTTTTGAAAGTTCCTCCATAGCCAATACGTAGGAAATGGTATCCATTCCGCCACCATTGTATTTCGGCTTCACCATCATTCCCATAAATCCGAGTTCACCCATCTTCTGAACCTGTTCTTTGGGGAATTTAGCTTCAGAATCCCGCTGGATTACTCCGGGCAAGAGCTCTGTATTGGCAAATTCTCTTGCAGCATCTTGGACTGCTAGATGTTCTTCAGTTAGTTGGAAATGCATGTTTTAATAAATTGGGTTGAAATCCGATCGGAAGTTATATCAAAAAAATAAAAGGGGCAAAACCTGCCCCTTTTCCCAATTTTTATTTGATCTGTATCAATCCCGACCGCCAAAAAACATAAAAACATAATAAGCTAGCGTGGCTAAAGCTGCTAAAGCCGCTACTACGTAAGTCATGGCTGCCCATTTTAGTGCGTCTTTCGACATTGCGTACTCATCTGGCGTTACAATGTTTCGTGTTTTTATCCAAGCAAGCGCCCGGTTACTGGCATCAAATTCTACTGGAAGCGTCACTAAAGTAAACAAGGTTATAACTCCGTATGCACTGACAACAACGTATCCAACAAGCTCATAAGGAATTCCTAGTGCAAATCCTCCTAGAAGTGAGGCGATTAACACGAAATTTAAGATTTTACCCGCACTGTTTTGGATTGGCACCAAGGTAGATCTCAAATTTAACCAAGTGTAGGAAGTTGCATGTTGAACGGCGTGGCCGCACTCGTGAGCTGCTACTGCTGCTGCTGATGCATTTCTACCATAATACACATCAGGGCTAAGATTTACTGTTTTATTATGAGGGTTATAATGGTCGCTCAACTGACCTTCCACAGATAAAACCTCAACGTCTGTGATGTTATTATCTGCCAACATTAATTTGGCGATTTCTGCTCCGGAAAGGTTGGCCTTCAGAGGCGTCTCTGAATACTTTTTAAACTTGCTTTTCAAAGTCCTATTGACCAAGAAGCCAGCTGCAGCAAAGACTATAAAGATTACTATGATCATATTTAATTTTATTTAAAGATAGCTTAACGAAGTTAAACCTCAGTGGGTTTTTTCCAAGCAGGAATTCTCAGGAGAATTATCCAGCTGATTAATCCTGCGAAAATTACTAAGAGGACTTGGGTGCCATGGATAATCGCCGCAAAGATTTTCCCGTCTTGTTCGGATATTCCAAGTTGTATCAAAATGAAAGCCACAAGCGCATGAAAGGTTCCTATTCCCCCTTGCACAGGAGCAATCATGCCAATACTTCCCATTACCATGACCAGCAGTACTTCGCTGCTAGACAAATTGGCAGTGCTCTGAATTCCCAAAGAGACGGTATACATCGTTAAGAAATAAATGATCCAGATAGTAATTGAACTGGCTGCAAACCCTACTGGATTCCGAAGCTTGCCTACAGATCGAAGTCCTCCTCCTATTTCTCTAAAAAAATGTTGGATTTTGTTGACGAAAGAGTGGTCTTTGAATCTTCGAAAAATCAGGTAAATGGATAGGATGAGTATTATTAATCCTCCAAGCGCGATAGGAAGGTTGGAAAGGATTCCAGCACTTAATGATTTTAAATCCACCAGTTGATTTGCGAGATTTAGAAACAATTCATTTTCTACAAAAAAAGCTAGAAAGATGGTGCCAATCAAAAAAATCAAATCTACACTTCGCTCCACGATCACCGTGCCGAACAGATGACCTAATGATATGCCATTAGTACGGGTCAATACGCCACATCGAGCAACCTCCCCGGCCCGAGGCACCAGCATATTTACCAAGTAACCAACCATTACTGCATGGTAGGATCGGTTAGGAGTAACCTTAAGCCCCTCGTTTTCTTGGATCAATAAGCTCCAGCGCCAAGATCTCAGCCAGTATCCGCAAAGGGCTATGGCCAATGAAGTGAGAATCCAAAACCAATTGCTGGATTTGACTTGTGCTAATAGACTGTCAAATGCAATGTCACGATATAGAAACCAAAATATCCAGCCTGCAGCGCCAAGAGAAATTGTAAGCCGGATGATTTGCTTTAGGTTTTTCTGAATCATCAGATTAATTGGTTTTGCTCATCAGGAAAGATCAGTTTAGGCTTGTATTGCTTTGCCTCTTCCAGTTCCATTCCTGCATAGGAAATTATGATTACAATATCTCCAACAGCGGCTTTTCTAGCAGCAGGACCATTGAGACATACTTGCCTCGATCCTCGTTCGCCTTTAATTACATAAGTCTCCAGCCGTTCACCATTATTCACGTTGACGATCTGCACTTTCTCGTTTTCGATCAAATTTGCAGCATCCATTAGATCCTGATCTATGGTGATGGAGCCTACATAATGAAGTTCTGCCTGAGTGATCTTTACCCGGTGGATTTTGGATTTTAATACTTGGATTTGCATTGGTTTAGTTTTGCCGCAAAATTACAAATTTATCGAAATGTTATCGATCAATCTGATTTCCCCTAAATAGGCTGCCACGCAGATGGATATTTGTAAGCTCGGATCAAATTCTGCTAGGATTTCAAAGCTTGCTGGATCGATAAGCTCGAAATACTCGAGTTTTGCGAGTTGACTTTTTTCAAAATCGCAGACTATTTCTTGCTGGGTTTCAAACCATCCTTTTCCGGTAATAAGTTCCTTTTTAGCTTTGTTTAGGGAATTGAATAGGATGAGTGAGGCTTCACGTTGTATTGGGGAAAGCCGAAGGTTTCTAGAGCTCATTGCTAGGCCATCGGCTTCGCGCATTGTTGGTACAATGGTTAAGTCTATTGGAAAGGAAAGATCTTTGACCAGACGTTTAATAATGGCTACTTGTTGCAAATCCTTTTGTCCGAAAAAAGCGACCTGAGGACGGATAATATTAAACAGCTTTGAAACTACTAAGCCTACTCCATTGAAATGCCCTGGACGGAAAGCACCTTCAAGTTTTGTTTCCAGAGCCCCGAATGAAAAGCGGATCTCAGGGGATTCGGGATAAATTTCCTCGACGCTTGGTGTATATACTACATCTACATTTTCTTGTCTTAATTTCTCTAAATCAATAGCTAAAGTATTTGGATAGGCATCAAAGTCAGCAGAATTGTTGAATTGAGAAGGATTTACAAAAATGGAAACTATTGTAAGATCACAGGATGATTTGGAGGCCCGGACCAGTTGAAGATGGCCTTCATGTAAGGCGCCCATAGTAGGCACAAAACCAATGATTTTAGCTGTTTTAATTGCCTGAAGCCAGATTTCGCTCCAATTTTCTTTTGTAGTGAGATGTACCAAAAGGGTGGGATATACTATGGGTAAATAGGGGCAAAAGTATATTAATATTCAGAATAACAAGAGTTTTTGGCTTTTTTTTGTTACATTTGTTCAGTTATTTGTCACCCTATAATTAAATCCGATAATTATGTCCAAACTACGAATCCTCTATGTTGCAAGTGAAATCAATCCTTTTCTAGAGACTTCTCAAGTTGCAAACTTCCTTAGAGCATTACCTCAAGCGATGCAAGAGCGTGGAATGGAGATCAGAATTTTGGTTCCTAGATTTGGCCTTATCAACGAGCGGAAGAATAGATTACATGAAGTGGTAAGATTGTCTGGGATCAATATTGCAGTTGGAGATGAAGAAAAGCCATTAGTTATCAAAGTGGCTTCAATTCCTAATGCTAAGCTTCAGGTTTACTTTATCGATAATGAGGACTACTTCCACAGAAAGCATGTATTCCATGACAAGCAGAAGAAGTTTTATGAGGACAATGATGAGCGTGCAATATTTTTCTGTAAGGGTGTTATCGAGACTGTCAAAAAATTAGGTTGGGCTCCTGATATCGTTCATTGTAATGATTGGATGACGAGTTTAATTCCGATGTATTTGAAAACCACATACAAGAGTGAGCCGTTATTTAAAGATACTAAATCTGTCTTCGCGGTTTTTAACAACGGATTTTCCCATACCTTTGGCGATGATTTGTTAAACAAGGTTAAGATGGTGGATATAGATGACGCTATTTTAGCACCTTTGATGAGCAAAGATTACATAGGATTTATCAAGATGGGCATGGCATATGCCGACTTGGTAGTCAAAGGCGGTGAAGTTTCCGCAGAATTAAACCAATTAATCGAGGGTCTCTCAAAAGACAAGAAGTTTGAAATCAGCATTGAAACAGAAGCAGAAGAACAAGCTCACGAGGAGCTATTTGACATGTATACAACCCTTGCAGGGTAAGATCATACTTTGGGCGATTCTGTCCATCTCCTTTCTTAATTATTCATGTAGCGATCCTGCTACAGTAGGTCTAGAACTAGCTCCTGGAAACAACCAAATTGGGGTGTTTTTCCAGGAGTTTGATTTGCCTGCTAAAGTGGTTTTGTTGGACTCTTTCAATACTACAAATCAAGGTGTATTAATTGTAGGAGAAGAAGAAGATCCATTTTTTGGTAAAACTTCAGGAATTGGATTTTCCAGAATGTATATTGATTCCAGAGACGAAAGACCTTCACGAGATGCCTTCCTTGATTCGGTGTTTTTCAATATCGATGTAGTTTCAGTAAATGGAGAAAACTTGGAGGAACCTAAATATTACTCCATTCACCAATTGGCTGAGCCATTACGAGATACTTTATATTACAATTTTGACAAATTGGCGTATGATGTTAAACCGTTTTCAGAAGGAGAGATACTTTTTGGAGATGTCAAAGACACTACAGTTTCTTTACAAGTAGATGAGGACTTTGCACTCGAGATGTTTGATAAACTTCAAAGAGGAAGGGAATTTAATGACCTATTTAGCTTTAGAGATTACTTTCCTGGAATAGCGATAAAAGCACGAAAAGGAGACGATGCGACTATAGGTGTAAACCTTGGCTTTTTGACAAATTTTACATTTTATTATCATTTACAAGGAGATACTGTTTCCTCTGTCTACGAGATCTCCACTGCATCATCCAGAAGTTTTAATGGTATAGAAAGTGATCGCTCGGGTACGCCAAATAGCATAGTTCAGGTGCTGGGTAAAGATTATGATGTTGGACCTTTGGTTGGATTGAAAGCGAATTTGGGGATGGTATTTAAAATTGATACCAGTCCCCTAGACCCCTTCTTGGATACTTTGAAAGGAATTACATTTAATCAAGTTAATTTTGAGATAGGGAAAATTGAGGATCAACCAGAAACTCAAACCCCACCAACCTCAATGGTGATTTATTTTACTGATGCTACTAATGAAATCTTAATTAGATCCTCTGATAAAAGTCCATTGACCTTACAAACAGATGGTCAGTCACAAACAGAGCTTGACGCTAGTGGGAACATTCAGCCATCTACTAAAGCTCCCGCTATCTTGACTTATTTTCCAGACAAAGAAATTTATATCACTCCAATAGCTTCCTACTTAGGGGCTTTATATCGAAAAGATATTACAAGAAAAGATTGGTTGATCTATGGAAATTCTCCATCGTCAACCGGAGATGCCTTTAAAAGATCTTTTAGACAGTTTACTGTTGATCAAGAAAATATAAAAATTAAAGTGGTTTACTCGAAAATCAGGTAATCAAAATGATTTCGAAGAAGTGTTCTTCACCCACTTCCTAACTTAAGGGAAGTGGGTTTTTTTTTTGGAATGAATCCTGTTTCTTTGCAAAAGTAAATCTTAAGTCAAAAAATTTTTCAATATGTGTGGAATCGTAGCGTACGTCGGTCAACAAGAAGCTTTGCCAATTATCATCAAAGGTTTAAAGAGATTAGAATACCGGGGATATGATAGTGCGGGTGTAGCATTACTAGATCCTAATGGATTAAGTGTTTATAAAAAGAAGGGGAAAGTATCGGAATTGGAAAAACATCTCGAATCCTCTACAAATTTGACTTCTAAAATAGGAATAGGACATACGCGTTGGGCAACTCATGGCGAGCCGAATGATGTCAATGCGCATCCTCATTATTCTTCTTCAGAGAAAATTGCAATGATTCACAATGGAATCATTGAAAACTATGAGGTCCTTAAAAAAGATTTAGAGCAGAAAGGTTACACTTTTCAGTCTCAAACTGACACAGAGGTTTTTATTAAGTTTATCGAAGATATTCAACTGAATAACGACTGCAGTCTAGAGGAAGCGCTTCGATTAGCACTTCATAAAGTAGTGGGTGCATACGCAATCGTCTTGATCAACAAAGAAGAGCCAGATACCCTGATTGCAGCTAGAAAAGGATCTCCACTTGTGATTGGAGTTGGGGAGGATGAGTACTTTTTGGCCTCTGATGCGACACCGATCATCGAATACACCAATAAAGTAATTTACCTCGATGACTACGAGATTGCAGTGATTCGTAATAATCGTCTTCAGGTAAAAACTATTGAAAACGTAGAGACCAGTCCATATATCAACCAACTGGACATGGAACTGGAAGCTATCGAAAAGGGTGGGTACGAGCACTTCATGCTCAAGGAAATATTTGAGCAACCTAAATCCATTGCAGACTGTCTTCGCGGACGCTTAGATGCTAAATCTGGCAGGTTGGTTCTAGGTGGTCTTCGTGATTACATGAATAAATTTCAAAACACAGAGCGGATCATCATCACAGCATGTGGAACTTCCTGGCATGCAGGATTAGTAGCTGAATACTTATTTGAAGAGTTTGCAAGGGTTCCTGTGGAAGTCGAATATGCTTCGGAATTCAGATATCGTAATCCAGTGGTCAATGAAAAAGATTTTATCATCGCGATCTCTCAATCGGGAGAAACAGCAGATACGCTTGCTGCTATTGAACTAGCCAAGTCAAAAGGGGCGACTATTTTCGGAGTTTGTAATGTAGTTGGCTCATCCATTCCTCGTACTACACACGCAGGATCATATACCCATGCTGGTCCAGAGATCGGAGTAGCTTCTACCAAAGCATTTACAGCACAGATCTCTGTGCTTGCTATGATGGCTTTGAAGTTAGGATATCAAAGAGGAACCCTTCCAGAAAGCAGATACATTCAACTTTTATATGAGCTTGAAGCCATTCCAGGGAAGGTAGAAAAAGCGTTAGAAAGTAATGAGGCCATCAAATACATCGCAAGCCAATACAAGGATGTTAGAAATGCACTTTATCTCGGAAGAGGTTATAATTTCCCGGTAGCCCTAGAAGGAGCCTTGAAGCTGAAAGAGATTTCATATATCCATGCTGAAGGCTATCCCGCTGCGGAGATGAAACATGGCCCAATTGCCTTGATTGATGAGGAGATGCCGGTTGTTTTTATCGCGACTAAAGATAGCTCGTATGAAAAAATAGTAAGCAATATCCAAGAAGTTAAAGCTAGAAAAGGGATCGTGATTGCGGTAGTTACCGAAGGTGATACACAGGTTAAAGCGTTGGCGGATCATGTTATCGAGGTTCCAGCCACACACGAGGCTTTCTCACCTCTGGTGGCAGTAGTGCCACTCCAATTGCTCTCTTACCATATTGCAGTGATGAGAGGTTGCAATGTAGATCAGCCAAGGAATTTGGCTAAGTCAGTTACAGTGGAATAATATTAGAGAGGCGATCAAATTGATCGCCTTTTTTACTTGCAAGCTCCGAGAGTCCAGGATTTAACTCCTGCTAGGTCAGCAGCACAAGAATTCCCATAGGTTTTCGAATCGCAGCCACAGACTGGACTGTAATCTAGTGTACAGGCTCCAACTCTGATTTTTTCAAGATCAATGCAATCATCAATAGGTATTTCATCATCGCATTGGAATGCAGAAAAACCCACAAGCAGTAAAACGAACAAGGACAATTTTTTCAACAGGTTTTTTTTATCTATTAATGAAACTCAGTATTCATATGACAGTTTAGAAATGCCCCCAATAAAAATTCCTATTTTTGTGATGTGAAAAGAAAATTATGCTGGATAAATTACAAACTATTAAAGAGCGATTTGAGGAAGTAGGTCAATTGATCGTAATGCCCGAGTCTATGGAAGACATGAGCAAGTATGCCAAGCTGACCAAAGAGTATAAAGACCTTGAAAAGGTTGTAAAAATCTATGATGAGTATGATTTAGTGATTCAGAATCTGGCCAATTCAAAAGAAATTTTGGATACTGAAAAAGATGTTGAATTTCGGGAAATGGCAAAAGCTGAATTAGACAAGCTCAGACCGCGAAAGGTTGAACTGGAGGAGGAACTCAAGCAACTTTTAATCCCAAAGGACCCCAATGATGCTAAAGATTGTGTGCTAGAAATCCGTGGAGGTGCAGGAGGGGATGAAGCCTCGATTTTTGCAGGTGATTTATTCCGAATGTATCAACGTTTTTGCGAAGTGCAAGGATGGAAATTGACCGTGCTCGATTTGACTTTTGGCTCAGCCGGTGGCTATAAAGAAATTATTTCCACAATATCTGGGGCTGATGTCTACGGAATGATGAAATATGAGTCAGGTGTTCATCGAGTCCAACGCGTGCCTGCTACAGAATCGCAAGGAAGAGTTCATACCTCCGCTGCTTCAGTAGCTGTGCTTCCTGAAATGGATGAAGTAGAGGTCAACATTGACATGAACGATGTAAGAAAAGACACCTATTGTTCCTCAGGTCCAGGAGGTCAATCAGTGAACACGACCTATTCTGCAGTGCGATTGACTCACAATCCTTCGGGTCTTGTGGTAACCTGCCAAGATGAAAAATCTCAGATCAAAAACTTTGAAAAGGCGCTGAAAGTATTGAGATCCAGACTCTATGAAATCGAACTGGCCCGGCATAATGACGCAGTAGGCGCGCAGCGAAAATCCATGGTGGGAAGTGGAGATCGTTCGGATAAAATCCGGACGTATAATTATCCTCAATCCCGAGTGACCGATCATCGAATCAATAAAACGGTTTACAACCTACCAGAAGTTATGGATGGTCAGATCGGTGAATTTATCTCTGCTTTACGTTTTGCAGAGAATCTGGAAAAAATGCAGGCCAGCGGAATCGAAAATTAGGACTGAAATTTGCGTATAATTCCACAGAGTCTTTTATTTATTAATTTACTCCATTATTTTGAACCACTTACTCTTATACGTTTATGATTATCACTGGAGAACGAGAAATAAATTTGGTGAGCTGGGGCGAAGCTCATTTTCATCAGCTCTATCCTCTGGCGAATAATCCAAAAATCGCGATGAATCTTCGGGATAGCTATCCTCAGCCCTATACCATTCATGATGCACGGCATTGGATAGAACACAATCAGAAATTCAATCCTCCGCAAAACTTTGCTATAGAAATTGATGGGAAATTAGCTGGCTCTGTCGGTTCGGATCGTGGCAAAGATGAGCTCCGAACTAATATGGAGATGGGCTTTTGGGTAGCTGAACCATTCTGGGGAAAAGGTATTGCGACTGAAGCGGTTAAGCTTTATTCTAACTATATTTTTCAAAAATTCGATGTTCAGCGTTTATTCTCGCAGGTATATGACTTCAATGGCCAATCAATGAGTGTCCTAGAGAAAGCTGGGTTCATCCCAGAAGCTATTTTGAAAAAGGCATTTATTAAAAATGGCGTTGTAGGAGATATTTTCCAATATGTCATGATCCGAGGCGAAAAGTAAATTCCCTTTTCTTTCTATCGATTCACGATCACTTTATATTGTCTCAGCTCATTTTTGTTTTGAAGCTGGATGATGAAAAGGCCTTTCCTGAGGTTTTCAAACTTAATTCTTTCTTGAATTCCTCCCAATTCTACCCGTTTAACTACTTGTCCAAAGGAGTTGACGAGTTGTACAGATTCCCAGATCGTGGCGTCCTTTAATTCTAAATAGACTTGTCCATCTGATGGATTTGGATAGATCTTTATACCTGTTTCTAATTGCTCAGGAATGCTTGTAATAATATTAACATTCACAGCGAGTGTCTGAGCCAGACCATCATTGCATTCATTCTGAGGAGTTACTTTTAGCGTCTGAATTCCTTCACTTAGCCAATTCACTTCAACGCGAGTAGTGCCTTGCCCTTGCTGTATTATACCTCCTCCAGATATTTCCCATTGGAAGTTCACTTCAGGCTGATTAGGGATTTCATAGGTTTGAATACCTAAGCCGACTATCGCATTTCCTTGAATTGCCCCCGGTTGTGCAGGTGCTGAAGTTATAGTGATGGGTTGTATTATTAAAGCAGACTTACCACAGGTATTTTCCTGAATCACTCCAAGTTGCTGGACACCAACACTCGTCCACTTTACTTCTATTTTTGATTTCCCCTGCCCAGTGAGGATTTCCCCTCCTACAATTGACCAAGTATAGGTGACCGCAGTGATCTCTGGAAGTGAGTAGGAATAAGTGGGACCAACACAGACTTTTCCCTCTCCAGAAATTTGATTAATGGGAGGAATTTGATTTACAACTACGGGAATGAATGAAGTTTCTCCATTTCCGCAGAAATTTTTACGACTTACAAATACCCCATTATTTCCTGTGCTAGTCCATAAGACTTCGATTTCTTGAGTGCCTTGACCAGATTGAATTTGTCCCCCATCCACTCGCCAGACTATTGAAGAGCCGGGTTCTGGATTATCTTGAATGTTAT
>CAWUWQ010000153.1:0-6720 GCA_963926065.1 uncultured Algoriphagus sp. | reverse complement strand
ATCGATTGAGTGAAAATATGGAAAACAAACTCAAAATGCTCAATGATCCTCGTTTGTACGCCTATGCACAGCCTACCAATGCTTCTGGTGCAGGGGTAGTTGGTACTCCAAACGATTATCAGGGTGTGCCAAACGGACTTGCGGATGAAGAAGCGCTGCAATATTCTCCTTCAGGCGACCCTGCATTAGGAGGATCAAATCACATTTCCCGAATAGGATTGCTTTGGTCTTGCTCAGCATGCACCTCCTTGGCAAATCCAACTGGCTATCAGGCTACCTTGATGAGCTACGCAGAATTACAGTTTATTTTAGCAGAGGCGCGTGAGCGGGGATTTATTTCCTCTGGTACAGCTGCTGACTATTATAAAAATGGGATTGCGGCTTCTATGGGTTACTACAAAGAGCGCTACGAAATAGTTAATCTTCCTCAAATCGCAGAAAAACTAATAATGACTGATGCGTATTTTGCGCAGCCAGAAGTAGCCTTCACTGGCACTAAAGATCAAAAGCTTGCAAAAATAGGAACACAAAAGTGGCTTTCCCTTTTCTTCACAGGTTTGGAGGGATGGTACGATTGGAGAAGAACGGGTTATCCAAACATCAAACCGGGACCTGCTGCCTTTATCAATACTGTGCCGGTGAGATACATGTATCCATCCAGTATTCAGGCGTTAAACGGAGAGAATTACAAGCAGGTCATCCAAAGACAAGGTCCGGATGCGATTACCACTCGGGTTTGGTGGGACGTGAAGTAGGTAGAGAAGTATTGTAGCGTTGGAAGATTAAATTCAGATAGCTGGGGTCTGAAGTCTGAAACAAAATCTGAAAACCGTAAATTGATATAAATAAATTTTAATCCGCTTCCTTAATGGAAGCGGATTTTTTAAAATTCTTGAAACACTATGAAAAAAAGTATTTATGCCCTTTTTGTCCTTTCCAGCCTGCTCGTTGGGTCTGCTCAAGCACAAGAATACAAAACTGAAAATATCGTGCTCATCACCTTTGACGGTCTGCGTTGGCAGGAGCTTTTCAAAGGCGCTGACTCCCTGATGGTCAATGATACAGGGATGATAGAGACTCCCAATTCTCTTTTGGCAGATTATTGGTCTACTGACCCGATCAAACGAAGAGAAATGTTGTTTCCGTTCTTCTGGAATACCATTGCCAAAGAAGGTCAAATCTATGGTAATCGTGCCTATGGTAATCTGGTAGACAATCAAAATAAAATGTGGTTTTCCTACCCAGGGTACAATGAGGTTTTGAGCGGATTTGCCGATGATGCACGAATTACTAGCAATGATAAAAACAATAATCAAAACGTTACTTTCCTTGAACACCTTAACCTGATGCCGGATTACAAAGGCAAAGTAATGGCCTTCGGTTCTTGGGATGTATTTCCTTACATCATCAATGCTGAGCGAAGTGGAATTCCGGTAAATGCTGGCTTTGCAAAAGCCACTGGTCCGAACTTGACCGAAAAAGAGCTGCTTCTCAATAGCATGCAAGATGAGATTCGTGGTCCTTGGGGTGGCGTGAGATTAGATCCATTTACACATCACTATGCGATGGAAGCTCTCAAAACGAAAAAGCCTAAGGTCCTTTATATTTCTTACGGCGAGACAGATGATTGGGCACATGGGAATAAATACGATCAATACATTTGGTCTGCCAAACAAACAGATGCTTACATTAAAGAAATCTGGGAATACCTCCAGTCTGATCCCCAATACAAGGGCAAAACTACCATGATCATTACTGTCGATCATGGACGAGGCGTGACCAAAACTTCTTGGAGAAGTCATGGTTCATCTGTACCTGAAGCTGGCCAGATCTGGATGATGGCGATGGGACCAGATACGCCTGCCTCGGGAGAAATGAAAATCAAAGGGCAATGGCAATCTGCGATGGTCGCTCGGACGATATTCAAACTTTTGGGAAAAGAATATCCTGATGAAAAGGCGGCTCCCGCTATACAAGAGATGATCAAGTGAAAACCTATTAAATTTTGGTAGTAATATTCCCTCAGGGATGTATTCCAAATGTGATTGAGAAAGCTTCTCCGACCTTTGGAGAGGCTTTTTTTTCGGATGATTCGGCTATCAAGTCTTATATTTCCATTGATTACAAGGATGTAAATAAGTTGTTGATCAATTCCTTTTGAGTAAATGTGGGAAAAGACTATTTATTTGGATAAAACCGGGGTTAGCATTTTTTCGAGAAAGTATAAAACGGATTTATAAAGGATGATATTTGGCTAATTCCGTAGACGGTGCTATCCTTTGAGTAAAAGAAACATGTCCTGGGAATTTGAATTTATTTTTTAAAATTATCCCACAAGTACTTCCAAGGCCATTTCCCTATATATAGTCAAATCAGGAACAGGAACGTATTCTTCTTTTGCCGCTTCATCCCAACTTCGCATCTTCAAAGAGACTTCGAAAAGCGGATCTTTTTCAAAATCTTTTGCCTCTTCAGCATTCATCGGACCGCCTTGATAGCCTAATGTTTGTAAACTTGCTTCAGAGAGCTTAGTTAGATATTCGGGGTATTTGAATGTCAGGTAGCGCTTAGCCTGAACATGGTTCTCAACCAATTTGGCTACTCGCTCAGGGAAGCCCATTTCTCTAATGAAATCCGCTCCGATTTGCTCATGTCGCTTGACTCCAAATCCCCCCATGGATTCCATCTCCTTGTCCTGTGCAAGCAAATGGCCGATGTCATGAAAAAATGCGGCTAGGATGACCTCGTTATCATATCCTTCCTGCTGCGCCATTTGGGCAGATTGTGCCATGTGCTCGATTTGGGATACAGGTTCCCCAATGTAATCGGCCGACCCAAACCGCACATAAAGTCCAATGACCTTATCTATTCTGGTGACAATCTCTAAATTCTTCATTTAACAAAAGTTTATAAATACTAAATAAGTAAAATCAATTCAAAAATTGAGTTAAGCTATGTGAAGTTTGTGTGAATTTCCTGAAACTAGCTTCAAAGCATAAATAAACATGATTAATGGCTTATTGGGCTATTGTGCACTGTTTTGTAATGGACTTCGCTTCATGTTTTTTTAACAAATGAATAACCTTTGGTTTTTATAATTCCTTTTTCAGAAGTTTATTTTTGCTAAACATTTAAATCATTTGGTTTTGCCTTTTAAGAAGAGATAAAAGCCTGGCTTCCCTTCCCTTTCAATCAAGCTAATCCAAGATCATACTAATTAAATAAGCATGCCTCAAATTAAACTGGCGGTTTTTGATATGGCAGGAACCACCATTCACGACGAAAATAATGTCGCAAAAGCTTTTCAAGCAGCATTAAATAAACATGGTTATCCGCTAGTCTCGCTCCAAGAGGCTAACGAGAAAATGGGATATTCGAAGCCTCAGGCGATTGCCGAATTACTTCAAATCCACGAGTCTGATTCCAGTAAAATCACAGAAGATTTTATTTCAGAGATTCACTCGGATTTTGTGCAAGGAATGCTTGAGTATTATACGACCGAACCTTTGATTCGTGCCGTATCGGATGCGGAAGAGGTATTTGATAAATTGCATGCACTGGGGATCAAAGTGGCTTTGGACACTGGTTTCAGTCGAGATATTACTGATATCATTTTGAGTCGGGTAGGTTGGACTGAGGGCAGGTTTGTGGATGCCACGGCAGCAAGTGATGAAGTGCCGGAAGGAAGACCCGCACCATACATGATTCGTAAAATTATGGCTGAGCTTGGGATAGAGGATCCAAAAGAAGTCATCAAAATAGGAGATACTGAGGTTGATGTCAACGAGGGTCACAATACTGGATGCCTGATGAGTATCGCCGTGACTTCAGGGATTTTTTCTAGAGCTGAGCTGATTCCTCATCATCCCACGCATTTAGTGGAAAATCTTTTGGAAGTTCTCACGATCGTCGAGGAATATGAACAATCCTTGATTCAAGAATGAGGCAGATTCCTGCATTGACCCGAAGATTGGCGCAGACCAGCTCTTTCAAAATGAGCATTTTTGCTGCGATCACAGGGTTTTTGGTGTATAGTAGCATGTATGCTTTTCGCAAACCCTTTGCGGTGGCGACTTTTTCTGGAGAAGAATTTTTTGGATTTGACTACAAAGTCTGGCTTATCCTCGCCCAGACACTTGGATACATGGCAAGTAAATTTTTCGGGATCAAAATGATCTCTGAGCTCTCTAACTCTGGTAGAGCTTGGTTGATTGTTGGCTTGATTTCGGTTTCTTGGTTGGCACTGTTGGGGTTTGCAGTTTTGCCTGCTCCGGTTGGCCTTATTTGCTTTTTGATCAATGGTTTTCCCTTAGGATTAATCTGGGGGATCGTTTTTCACTACATGGAAGGCCGTAAGTTCACTGAAATGATGGGCAGTATGCTGGCGGCAAGTTTTGTGTTTTCTTCAGGTTTTGTCAAGAGTATCGGTCAATACCTGCTAGTTAATTTTTCCATTTCAGAATATTGGATGCCTTTTGCCACGGGTGCGATATTTTTCCCACTTCTGATTTGTAGCGTGTTTTTACTCAACCATATTCCTGAGCCTAATGAGGAGGATAAACTCCTCCGCTCTCCTAGAAGCTCCATGTCCGGAAAATCTCGGATGGACTTTTTTAAAGCATTTAAGCCGGGGTTGATTTTTTTGATTTTGGTCTACATGATGCTCACGGGACTTCGGGATCTTCGGGATAATTTCGTGGTAGAGATTTGGAGAGGTTTGAATATTCCCGTTGAACCAGAACTACTTACTCAAACCGAAATCCCTATAACACTGGCACTTTTGGTTATGATGTCTCTTTTGGTCTTGGTCAAAAACAATAAAAAGGCATTCTATCTCAATCACTGGATTATTGTAGTAGGATTTGCAGTTTCCATCTTGTCCACACTGGGCCTGCAAAGTGGCTTGATCCCGCCATTTCTCTGGATGGTATTAGCTGGGACAGGCGTCTATATGGCTTATATTCCGTTTAATTGCCTGCTGTTTGATCGGCTTATTGCAACTTTTAAGTATGCTGGAAATGTAGGTTTTCTCATGTATTTGGTGGATAGTTTTGGCTATTTGGGTTCTTCAATGGTACTTTTAGCCAAGCAGTTTGGGCAATTTGAAAATCTAAGTTGGCTGAATTTCTACATCAATTCCTTGTTACTTTTCCTCAGTCTTTCATTGATTCTGATGCTTGGATCATATCTCTATTTTCTGAAGAAAAGCAAAATCAATAAAGAATCGTACTCCTTTTCCCAAACTTCACTTACATCAAATGAATTCACAACCTAAAGCAATTGTAATTGGCGCAGGGATAGTTGGTCTTTCCATGACTCGAGCTTTATTAGCCAAAGGCTGGTCAGTGGAGGTTTTCGAGAGACATCCACAAGCACAAGGTGCTTCGGTTCGTAATTTTGGAATGATTTGGCCGGTGGGTCAGGCGCAGGGATTAGGGTATGATCGTGCCATTCGATCCAGAGAGATTTGGCTTGAAATGAGCCGAAAAGCACATTTTTTTGCAGAACAAACAGGATCCCTTCATTTGGCCTATTCTGATTTGGAAATGCAAATTGTTACGGAATACGTAGCGGCCACGCAGATGAAAAAGTCGGCATTTTCACTTTCTCCAGAGGAGACAATAAAGAAAAGTCCCGCAGTAGTAAAGGAGGAGTTGAGAGGTTCGCTTTGGACGGAAGAAGAGGTTATTGTGGATCCTAGGGAGGCTACTTTTAAGCTTGCAAAATACTTTGAAAATCAGGAAGGGGTGGAGTTTCATTGGAAAACGGTCATTTCAAAAATTGAAAATAATTCGGTTTGGTCAGGCCAAAAAAGCTGGTCAGCTGATCGGGTTTTTGTCTGCTCGGGAGCTGATTTCGAAACTTTGTATCCAGAGATTTTTAGAGAGGCAGAGATCACCAAATGCAAACTCCAGATGATGAGGCTTGTCCAGCAACCGCAAGACTGGCGGATCGGTCCTCCGCTATGTGCAGGCCTGAGTTTTATCCACTACAAAGGCTTCGAAGTAGCCGCCTCGCTTTCGAAGTTGAAGGAAGTATACCAGAAGCAATATCCTGAATTGATGGAGTGGGGTATTCATGTGATGGTGTGTCAAAATGGTATAGGAGAACTCACCATTGGGGATAGTCATGAGTATGGATTGGATTTGTCTCCCTTTGATCAGGAGCATGTGAATAAACTGATTTTGAATTATTTGAAAAAATTCGCAACGTTCAAAGACTGGCAAATTGACTCTTCTTGGCATGGGATCTATCCCAAAATGACCAATAGCGACCTGCAATTTGTAAAGGAAATCGATGAAAAAGTATTGATCGTAAATGGAGTTGGAGGTGCCGGAATGACACTTTCATTTGGGTTAGGGGAAGAGGTGGTGGAGAAATTTTGCTGAGCTATATCTTCGGCAAGACAAGCTTTTTATCTACCCTCCTAGTTAGGTGATACCTTCTTTCTATATCTATTTCAACTTTATTTCAATTTGATTTAGTAATTTCCCAAACCAAATCATTAATCGATTTCATGGAGCACGAAGTGGTCGTTCAGATCAGTAACAAAATCAAAAGTATCCGAAAGGAAAAAAATCTCACCCTTCAAGATATTGCAGATCGAGCGGGTGTTACCAAAGGTTTAATCTCTCAAATAGAAAATAGTCGGACGATTCCTTCCTTACTCGTTTTGATTCAGATTATCAAAGCCCTGGAAGTGGATTTAGATTTGTTTTT
>CAWUWQ010000152.1:0-12466 GCA_963926065.1 uncultured Algoriphagus sp. | reverse complement strand
AGGTTAAGACTCCCTCGTATATCGGAGCAAGTGTAGTTCCATTTGCATTGATTTTCCCCTGCAAGACTCCTCCGGCTTGAGCTATCTGCTCGGGAATCAAGCCTTCAAGAATGGCAAGCTCTATTCGGGTTAGATCAAGTTTCAAATCGAAGGATGCAGCCTGCTCATCTGACTTGAAATCACCTTTGACATGCAAGTCTATCCCTCCACCTCCCAAGTCTGCTTTTAAGGCATAATTGCCAATAGACTTAGCTACAGCATTGAGGTTGAGTGTACCGAGGTTTGTACTCAAGACAGCCAGTGAATCAATCTTCAAATCTCCTAAAATACCTAAAGCTCCGAAAGGCTTCAGGAATATCAGGCGGCCTTGCATCGATCCATCAGCGATCACTTCAGCAGGATTTAAAAAACTCATAAGATTTTCTAATCGAAATCCATCAAATACTGCTGCGACATGTGGCTTTTCGAGCGAGTCTAACTGATCCGTTAGCTCTACCTTTTGATTGTCAGCCGTAAACAGCATGTCGGTAAAGTTGATTTCCTGATTGGAATAAGTAAGGCTGTTTGAGCTTGGAACAGTCCATTTCGTTTTGTCTAAAATCAGATTTTCGGGCAGGAATTTTACCTGGACACCATCAGAGAGCAGGTCTATTTGAGAGGATATTTGAGTGAGAATTTCGGATTTTTCAAAAAACTGTAAATCAAGAAATAACCTTGCATCTTCCAGATTACCTGAGATCAACGTTTTGTCCATGTCGATTGGGCCGGTGTTTAAGGCTGCAAAGCCAAATTCGAAATCGAATCGTGAACTGTCTGAATTAATCTGAATTCCAAGACTGTCGATTTCTGCACCCCCAAAATTCACAAATGGGAAATTTACATTTGCGCTGAGTGTTTTCTCCGCTTCAAAGAAATTTATTTTAATAGAGGAACTGTCCAGTTGGATAAGACCAGGTAAGAGAATTTCATTTAATATCGGGTCTTGTTGCAAAGCAAAATTCATGTTTAGAACCACATCGCCTCTGCTGGCAAGGGTGTCTTTTATGCCAAAATATCCATTAAAATACTTGGTCAGTGATGCTGATAATTCACTTGGATTGGCATTGGCCTTAAGAAATCCGACCATCGGTCGACTTTCCAAATTAATATTGGTTGAATCATTTTTCACAAAGGCATTAAGCCGAATCGTACCAAGTGGATAGGATTTTTGCTCCTCTACAATAGTTGCATCAGAGATAGTGGCGTTTGCTTGGAATTCCTCAAAATTTCCGGCGAAGTTAACCGCTAGATTAAGCTGTGCTTTGGTGCTTTTCTGAGTCAGTCCCAATGCTGTAAAATCTGCACCGATCAAGTTTAAATTCAGATTGACCTGGGAATTAATTGAGTCTAGATCGACAGTTGCAGTCAAGTCATATCGGAGATTTTTACTGTCCAGATCAGAACTTAGTGTACCGGATCCATTTTCTAATTTACCAGAAAGCGCTAAACCCGAATAGTCATTTTGATAAAGTTGGAGACTATCAAATTTTGCTTGGATTTCGGCATTGATTTCATACCAAGCACTTCCTGAACCCTTTACATCGAGTGAAAAATATACGGTGTCCAGCTCTTGATTCTGTAAGAGATTATTAAGCTGAAGGGCTTTAGCTTTTAGCTTTATGTCAAAAGCCAACTGATCTTGATCCTGATAGTTAGCAAGTAGTGTCAAATCTCCCAAAGTCGATTTGAGGTCAAACTCCAATCCTAAATCATTCAATTGACCACTGGCTTGCCCAGTGAGCAGGAAATTTTCAGGAAGCTGTATTCCGAGTTCGGTTTCAGATACAAAAGCGATAAGCGTTTCCCTACTGGATTCTAATTGGATTTCGGGAAAATCAAATCGCAATAAATCCATATCCAATACTTCACTTATTTTGCCAGAGGCAAAGAAATTAGTCCGGCCCCAAGTCAGATCAGCAGAGGTGATTTGGAGCAAGTCTAAAGATCCATCGACTACCAGCTCAGCCGAAAAAGGATAGGCTTCTAATTCTTGGAGTAAGGTGTCTTGAGCCAGTTCTGGTAAGAAATAATAAGCGTCTTGAACAGCCAGCTTAGGAGCTTTTAAGCTCAAGTCAAAAGCCACCTGCTCCGGATTTTGGATAAATTGATCTATCGATGTGTAGGTTAGTTTTAGGTCCCCAGTCAGTTGACTTTTGTTGATTGCCAGATTAAGGTTTTCAATAGAAGTTTCACGATCATCGGTAGCCAGCGAGAGCGAAAATCCGTCAAGCGAAAAACCGCTTGCTTCCTCAAATTGGAATGAGTTGACTTGAGCTTTAGCAGATTTATTCTCAAGCATCAAGCCACTTAGATTGGCAGTCAGTCCGGTAATCCGAATCGCTTCTGGATTGAAAAAACCCTTTTGAAAATCAGTTTCGGAAGTTTTAAATTCAATCTGATTTTTAGCCAAGGTGATTTGTTTCGCATTTACTACCCACTCCGGCCATGTAAATGGAACCGTAGAAGAATCTGATTCCGCCGTGGGATTGGTACTTGGAATTGAAAAATCGTGGAATAGAATACTGGAATTTTTCAGTGAAAATAGCTCCAGTTTCACTTCCTGATTCTTCAAATCCACCATTGGTAACTCTAAGAGAAGCTCTTGTAAGTCTATCTCTGCTAGCTGCTGATCTACCTTGTTTTGATAGGTGAGCTGTACATTCCGGACTGCTAATTCACTTAAGATTAAATTTATCGGATTGCTTTCAGTGGTGTCTGGAGGGCTCTGGGGAAAGGGTTTTGTTTGTAAGTAATCAGCTTTTGTATTGCTAAGTGAAATTTCGGAAATCTCAATTTCCATAGTTTCCAGATCGATTTGAGGAAGATCCATCCTTAATTCTCCCAAGATTAGCTTGCTTGAAATCCCAAGAAATTGATCCTCATAATTCAAGTTGAAATTAGAGAGCGAGACATCTCTCAAAGCCAGTTTTAAAGCGCTTGAGGTACTGTCTGGAGCCTCAGATTCTGCTGCTGATTGCTGCATAAATGCCTCAATAAGAAAAGTAAAATTAAAATCTTCGGTTTCGGCCTTTCTGGACACATTACCTTTGACTCCATCCCAATGAAGTTTTGAGACTTTTATAACGCCCGAGCTGAGGAGCGGTATGAACTCCAATCCAGCCTCTAGCCTATCGGAAAAAAGAAGCGTATCGCCCGATAAATCTTCTAGATAAACTCCCTCTAAATAGATGTTTCCAGAAAAAGTAATGAATAGTCGATCAATGCTTAGCTTCGTCCCACTCTTCTTTTCTACAAGACGCGTTGCTTTATTCAGGATAATCTCCTGGCCCCAGGGGCTTCTCACAAATAGAATAATCGCTAACAGAACCAAAAGAATGACTCCGAGGACAATCCCAGTAACTTTAGAAATATTTAGAAAGATGCGTTTGATAGTAGGAAAATTTTAAACTTCAGTACCGCTAATCAAGCTACCACTAAAAATTCTCAATAAGTAAGCCAAGGACGAATTTGAACAAGAAAGCGATGGATAACTTTGTTTTTCGAGATTCAAAATCGATCCTTATTCCTGTTATTTAATTACCCTTTAAGATCCTCCCAACCCATATCGAATAATTCCTGCCTAAAGAGAAAGTGGGTAGGATTCCATTGCGGGCTGGTCCCAAGTTTGTTCGGAGTAAATAGGTGAAGGTTTAGATTTTTGGGTTTTTCAAAAAAAAAGAAAGGGTATACTATTTAAAAAGACGCAATTAGCATGGAGAATTGCAAGATGCGTAGTAGTCAATCTTTCAAGCTAAGTTTATTGTCCGCCAAAAAACTCATCAGAGAAATAATTAAGCCAGCTAAAGAAATCCCAAGCGATAGTGGCCAATTGAAATAGGAAACGGAGATTGAAAGAATTTGTAAAGCCAAACCTGCCATCCATATCAAATGTCCAGCCCAAGTTCTTGGCTTTCGTAGGTTTAGGTCAGTGTCACCTTTTCCTTCATCAATCAAAGGCCTAAAAAAGTCTCTATACTGCCAAAGTAAAATACCGTTTAGTATTAGGAAGATGCAAATCACGAGCGGCGTGCCTTGCCAATGTAGCGAAATGGTCACCATGAGAATATTAGCCAGTAGCGGAAGCATCATGATACTTCCAAGCAATTTGTATCTAGTGGTGACTAGAAAGTAGCCGATAATCACTTGGGAGTAAGCTATAAAAGCAGCGTAAAACCCCAGCTCATATTTGGACAGCTCATCGATCAACCATACAGGTCCCATCCATCCGAAAAACTTATGCTCAAAGAAGAGCTTGGCCATTCCTGATCCCCAGAAGGTAAAGCCCAAAAACACAGAAATGCCTTGGATGAGAAATTTTTTAAATTTCATGAGTGCTTTGGTTTTTGGTGGCTTGTTAGAATTTGAAATCAGTACATAATTCAAATCCGTTCAAAAGATCTTAAAACTAGCTGAATGTTTTATAATTACGGCGCGGAGGGGTGGCTCAATAGCGGACCTGCACAGGGATTATGCAGTGGAAGCTTTATTGCACCTCGCTTTTTGGTTCTTTTTTGCCAAGGAAAAATAATGCGAAAAAATAAAAAAAACAGACTATGAATCTTTGAATCGAGAAGGGAGGAAACCAGAAAATGTTACAGAAATTCTAAATTTTCTTATTTTACAATTATATACAAATCTTTTTAAAATGGACACCAGCCAACTTGCCCCAGGCAGCAAACTCAATCATCCTAAATTCGGGACAGGAATGATCCTTTCCCTAGACGAGACCTATTACAAAATTTTCTTTTACCAAAATGAGGAAGTCAAAACCCTCGCGCGCGATTACGAGGGCTTTGAGATGGAGGAAGCTAAGGTTCCTGACTTCCCTATGCTCACAATGAAAGATGTGGAACGGGCTATCCGAGAAGCCTTAATCCAAACTTCCGAGAAAGCTCCCATCGTCCCACTTGGAGGGAAATGGATTGGTGGAAATGTGGTCTTCGAACCTAATGACGCCAACCTACAATCCAAGGAAATCCCAATGGAGACTTTCTTTCACAAGATTGTAATGGTGCGAGAAAAGCTTCGTGTGCTAGAGCAAAATATTAACAACCACCCCAAGTTAGACGACGAGGACCGAGTGCATTTGCAGCAATACCTTACACGATGCTATGGCTCACTGACTTCCTTCAATGTGCTCTTTGCGTATAAGGAGGATCAGTTTAAGGGAAGTGGAGGGTAGGAGTAAATCAGAAGTTTAGAATCAGAAAGCTAGAAAAAGTCCCGAGATAGTTCTGAAATACGTTTATGCCCTATGTGGCGGGATATACGCTATTTGTAAATTCGTGAGATTGGCCTTGTGAAAATCAGATTCAGCTGGAAATAGGAATTTAAGCAAACATCGCCAAGCGTCGAGCTGACGGTGTGTACAATTAAACTACCTCCAATTTTTATGGTTAAATAGTTAAGTAAAGATTTTAGCTGTGA
This sequence comes from uncultured Algoriphagus sp., assembly GCA_963926065.1. Taxonomy (GTDB): domain Bacteria; phylum Bacteroidota; class Bacteroidia; order Cytophagales; family Cyclobacteriaceae; genus Algoriphagus. The sequence continues at coordinate 7,000 of CAWUWQ010000152.1, read as the reverse complement.
CTCAATAAAATTATACTTTGTGAATACAGATTATGAAACAAACGCAGACCAACAGGGACTGCTATATTATAATAAAGTTTTATCTGATAAAAATTGGATTTATCTACCTCAAGAAACTCCCCAGAATGTTGGAGGGATTGAAGTCAGGGCGATAAAAATAAGAAAAATCATAAATCAAATAGTAAATTGACTTTATACAAGACTGTTGCCACAAATTAAAAAAAAACTATAGATGATTACCTGTTACCTGAAATATATAATCGACCCATACCAAATTAAAGAATTTGAGGTATATGCAAAAAAATGGATTCCTCTAGTGAATAAATTTGGAGGGGTTCATCACGGATATTTTCTTCCGCATGAAGGACCTAATAACATTGCAACTGCTTTGTTTAGTTTTGACTCGCTAGCTTCCTATGAAAAATACAGAATGGATAGTATGAATGACCCAGATTGTCAAGAAGCCTACGAATATGCTATAAATACGAAGTGTATTGTAAGTTACGAAAGGTCATTTATGAAGCCTGTTTTCGAGTAAATAAGCTAATTATAATAACCACTGAAAAAGAATAAGGTGGTAAGAATGACTATAATTATTTAGGGGTTTGCTACTTTATCCGATATGTAGAGCTTAAAATCAAGTTGGCCAAATCAGAAGATTTGGCTTTAAAGTGAAAAGGTTAAATAAAAAGTTTTGGATAAGTGCGTAATCAAGGGGGTAGTTTTTTTTAATCCTGCACTTATCTTAGCCTAAGCGTTATTCGAGATTAGAATGTTTAAACTCATTTAGCTCTAAGCGTGCCAGAATTCTGCTTAGAAGGGAAATGACGGGCTAAAACTTTATAGAAATGAAATTAGAAAAGGCGATTACTCAAAGGAGCCATCTATTTTTTGCCAGCTTCTTTGTATTAATACTAATAGGTTTCTGGTTTACCTACTTTACGAAGATTCTAGATCAGGAGAATTATCGCATGCACAGCCATGGGATTGTGTTAATTCTTTGGTGCCTGATGCTGCTCATTCAACCTTTTCTGATTCGGGCGAGAATGAACTCCCTGCATAAGTCTATCGGTAAATTTTCTTATGTACTTGTACCCCTAATGATCTACACTACGGTAGATTTACTGCGCTATAAATTGAACCAAGTGCAGTTGGAGACTATGGATTATTTTTTTGTAGCCTTGGTAATCAATGCCCTGATTGTTTTTGTCATTTTTTATGGTCTTGCGATCTATCATCGGAAAAAATCTGGGCTGCATGCGCGATACATGATCTGCACCATTTTCCCCATGTTTACTCCAGTTACCGATCGGATTATTGGCTTTCATTTCCCCTCCATATTTCCTTATCTCTATACCATCGAAGGGCATCCTATCTTACCAGTGGTAGGCTTCTTCATGGCGGATTTGATTTTAGTAGCTCTCAGTATTTGGGATTGGAAATCGCACCAGCGATGGAATGTTTTTCCTTTCGCTTTGGTCGCACTCTTGATTTACCATTACTCCGTATTGAATTTTTACAAATTCGAATTTTGGAAAACTTTTAGCAATTGGATAGTTGGCTAAAGCTGATAAACTGAAACTTATGTGAAGTCAACTGTTTTCAATTAGTCTTCCAACTAGTAAGTCTTGCAAAGTCGCACAAAAATCTTTCGATACCCTTTTTCACATTTGCTAGCAGAATTTGGATGTTGATCGGATGATTGGCTTTTACAACATTAGAAAACCGTATCTTCTCAGCTCAATTGAGGACTTAATTAAGCCCTTTCAAGTATTTTAGATCTATTCATAATTTGAATTTCCCATGAGAATTTTCATCCTATTTAGTTGTGTTCTGTTACTAAATATCCTTCCCGTCAATGCCCAGTGGAAGAATCGATATCCCAAAGTGGAGGGTTATGGACACCATGTGTACCTGGAAGGACATGAGCTTCCAGTATTAAATGCTGGCCCAATGGATCCAGCACCTTTTGCAGAGCAGGTGGTGTTTTCGGCAAAAGGTTGGCTTTGGTTAATGGATATTTCCAGCTCGGAAGCTACACGGATCACTTCTTCCCCTGGCATCGATTCTCGGCCAAACTGGTCTCCAATGGGAGCGCAACTCGTCTTTATCCGAGATAATGGAAAGGATACCAAGCTTGTTCTTTTGGATTTGAACTCAAAACAGGAAACTATTCTGGTTGATACAGAAGCCATGGAGCTGGATCCGATTTTTTCTGGAGATGGCAATTCTGTTTATTACTCATCTGGTAAGAATGGCTCACTGGATCTTTGGGAAATCAACCTTTCTACTCGGGTGACTAAAGCCATTACCAAAGAAGGAAGCTTGGAGCGTCTCCCAGTTCCTACGAAGAAAAATAATCAAATTGTTTACCTAAAAAAGAGAGGCTTTTCATACGATTCCATCGAATTATTGGATCTCGAAAAGGGTACCTCCACACCCTTAGCCGAAGAGAATTTTGCCTCTCAATTGGCATTTTCACTTTCTCCAGATGACAAAACTTTAGCCTATGTCTGGCCAAATGGAGATGATTATGAGCTTCGCTTATTAAGTATCACGGTGCCGGCTGCTCGGATGCTTCTGACCAAAAGTGAGGGACTTCCCTTAGCCCCTAAATTTAGCTCCGATGGGCAATGGGTTTATTTTTCGGAATACGCTAAAAATGAACGAGCCGAACTGAAGCGAATTCACATCAATGGAGGTAAAGTCCAAAACTTGGAAGTGAAGAATTGGAATTGGGGATCATCAACCACGAAACTCAAGATCACTAGCAAAGTAGATGGAAAAAATGCGCCAGTTAGAATGAGTATTACGGATAAGGGTGGCCACCCTATTATTCCAGCAAGTGGAGTGGTTCATTCAGAGGGTCAAAATGGAGTTGTATTTTTCTATTCTCTAGGAGAAATTGAGGTGGAAGCTCCCGCGGGTGAGCTGACCATCACTGCAGTCCAAGGTTTTTCAACTGCAAAGCAGACTCAAAAAGTCCTGGTAAAGGAAGGAATGACTTCCACGGAAATTAATCTCACTAAAATTTGGGATGCGAAGGCCAGTGGATGGTATTCTGGAGACAATCATTTTCACCTCAACTATGGAGGAACCAATCAATTAGATCCTGAAGATATTATTCTAGATCTCAAGGCAGAAAATGTGGACATGGCATTTCCACTGGTAGCCAATCTCGGCAACAGATTTCTTGAACAAGACCTTTGGGGTTGGAAAAAAGAAGGGGATCCAATTATCGAGTTTGGTCAAGAAGTCAGATCGCATTTCCTGGGGCATATTGCCTTGATTGGAACTCAAGACTTGCATTGGCCTTGGGTTTGGGGACCGCGCTATGATATTTATGAGGCAGATGATCGACTAAATGCCGAAGCAATCCGCTTTGCCCGAGAGCAAAATGCATTAGGGGGATATGTTCACCCGGTTACCATTCAGGATCCTTTTCAGGAAGGTGGCGCCAATTCGATGCCGATTTCTCTGGTTGCCGACGCAGTACTTGGAGAAGTAGATTTGCTTGAAATAGTCTGCCTTTGGTCAGATGAAATAGGTACTGCAGCCGTTTGGCATGAACTACTCAACATAGGAGTTCCGATCGGAATGTCTGCAGGAAGTGATGCGATGAGTGATCTTTATCGGACGATGTCGATAGGAGCGACACGGGTTTACGTAAAGCCGAAAGGAACGTTGACTACTACGAGTTATCTCGAGGCGCTAAAATCCGGAAGAAGCTTTGCGACAAATGGACCGCAACTGGTCTTCGCGGTAGATGGAAAAGAAGTAGGGGAGGTCATCACTTCAAAAAGTAAGAAAGCGGATTGGACTTTATCTGTCTATTCACCGATCGCCTACGAAACAGTGGAATTATTTGTAAATGGAAAAGTAGTCTGGAGCCAAAAAGCAGAAAACAGCATTGGCGCTAAGACATACAGTGGATCGATAGTTATTCCTGAAGGAGGCTGGGTTACCGCTCGAGTTTCAGGTGGAAAGTCCGTATGGCCAATGATGGATAGTTATCCATTTGCGGAAACTTCGCCTTTCTGGTTTGGACAGGTTGGGAGTACTTCGAAAACAACAAAAATTGAGGCTGCAAGAAAGCTGTTGATTGCTTTAAATGTTTCAGAACAACGACTGTTGGCTGGCTATGGAGAAAATCCAATCCCCAACCTTTTGGGACATTTTGCCAAGGCAAGAATAAAGTTGGAGAATATGATCAATGAAACTCAAAAATAAGTTGAGCAATCTTTAATTTAATCCTATGAGACAAGTTGCAATTACCCTTTTTCTACTAGCTATGCCTTACATGTTATTTGGGCAGGAGGCTTGGTTGTCTACACCAGAAAGCATTAATAAATTTCGGGCACAAGTAGAAAAGATAAAACCAGCTACCTCTCAATTTGATGTTGTGATCGTCGATCAGTCAATTCCGCTGACTGGAAGAGAAATTGACGTGCGAATTTATAAGCCGAAGAGTCCGGGATTAAAACCCACTTTGATCTATGTGCATGGGGCATGTTGGGTAGCAGGAAGTCTGGACAGCCATGATGAGATTTGCAGGTATTTAGCTGATAAAAGTGAGGTCACCGTGATCGCAATTGATTATCGATTAGGCCCAGAGCATAAATATCCAGCCGCTCATGATGATGTTTATGAAGTGACGGACTGGTTATGGAATCATGCAGCTGAACTTGGCTTAGATACGGCAAACTTTGCGATTTCGGGAGAAAGTGCGGGAGCTTATTTTGCGGCAGCGACCACATTAAGAGTGAGGGACACTAAAAACAGTCCCAAATTCTCTTTTCAATTACTGGTCTATGCTGCCATCGATGGGGGGGGATCTTCCTGGTCAGTATGTAAAGATTTATACTTTGATAATCAGGATCAAGTGAGAAGTGACTATGGTTCGCCGCTTTGGGCCAAAAACCTGATTGGGCTCCCTCCAACTTTCAATATTCTTGGGGAATATGAGATTTCAAGATCTGAAGAGGAGCTGTTTATTCGGAAATTGAAAGATGAGGGAGTGTCTACTGAAAGCTTTATGTATGAAGGTGTTGGCCATGATGTGACGACTTGGGGTTCAGTCCGTAAAGAGACCCCTGCTCATCTAAAAGCAGTGGAGTATATCAAAGCTGGCTTTGGGAAAAAATAGCAAAATCCTCAAAAATTCCCTTCAAAGAAACATCTTCTAATTATGTGCTAGAAATAGTAAATTTTACCCTTTCTTGACCGCCATTACTTGGGCTTAAATGATAAATTTTTTTAGAAAAATCAGACAGCAATTACTCTCAGAAGGCAGAACTGGTAAGTACATTAAATATGCTGTAGGTGAAATCATCCTAGTGGTGATTGGGATTTTGATCGCTGTCCAGATTAATAATTGGAATACTGAAGTACAAACCAAAAAAATCGAAGAGAAATACCTCACTGAAATACGAAATAGTCTACAATCAGACTTGCCAGATGTAAACTTCAACATTGACTTTAATGAGCAAAGGTTAAAGTCTAATGAAGTTGTTCTAAGTTATCTCAATAAGGAAATTGCGTATTCTGACTCTCTAAAATACCATTTCAGCAATCTCATGTTTACCGCTTTGGAACTTTAGTAAAATAGATTAGGAGCTAAGTTCAAAAGGCTTGAGCCGTATAGGGCACACTTTATAGAATCATTTTTTCTAATCATCCCAATTAATTTCACTTTCCCGCCAAGGTGTCTTGATGTTCGAGAAGCAAAGATCTCAAATAGCTCCCGATAAAATTGACTCCTTCGAAACTAGTGTTTAGGGCTGCATCATCTTCCTCTCCGAAGGCGATTCTACCGTCATTGAGTTAATCTAAGAGTTCTGTAAAGGCACCAATTGATAATCCGATTCTGCCACATCGATACTTTAAAAATGCTGATCGATCAGCATCCTATTCCCATCCGGATCGGTGACCATAAATGAGGCTGGTCCTTGAGTGGATTCATCAACTTGGCTTTTGTCACCTTATAAGTTAGGATATTTTAAGTGCGTTCAAGGTTTAGCTTTTATATTGAGTTAATTGTATTTTACATATAAAAAAAATAATTATAACAAGACTTTTTTTGATTAATATTTTAAAATTAGAATTAAAATAGGTTTTATAGCTTCATTTCTTTTCATTCGGAGGCTTTAAACTAACAATTTATGAATACATCTAATTTTTTAACAGATAAATCCTCGAATCACAGTATCAAGTTTTTCCTCGGAGCCTTTTCTAAAGAGCCTATTATCAAAGATTACACTGAGTGGTTAATTTTAAGATTTTTCAGGCGAGCATCATTACCTGCTACTCTACCCTAATATGCAGCCTTCCCTAGTGATGAATTACATCTTTGCACTACAGGGGATTTTCCCTTCTAGAAGCTAGTACCTATTTTAAATCGATCCTAATTTGGGTCATTTCTTTATTTAAATATTATACGATGAAAAATTTTATCGCTAAATCTATTTTTGTTTTTTCACTGTTCGCTTTTAGTGCTTTCCCTTCTTTAGAAGTTAATGCTCAATATCACGATGGAGAAGAGCCTTATGTGGTAAAGAATGAAGATTATGTATGTCTGATTATAGAAAATAATCCATTTACAGAGCGTAGATCTTTTGGCCTTACAACTAATCAGTTTGGAAATGAAGCTATGAAAGTTTACGATTATGTGCTCCCACTTGGTATGGAGGGAGAGCTGGAACTTGTGGTACAGGGGGCACTGGGTGGCAGCGCCACTATAAACTGTTTGGAGACTACTTTGAACGGTATTGGAGGAACTGGTGCCAATACTTCAGGAAGTGTAATGGTTGGGTATGATGACGGAGAAATTCCTCCAGGATCTATAATTAGATATATTATTGGCGAAGATGGTGAAAGCTCTAACAGTAGATTAACTGGAGATGACTTCGTTAGAGGTGGAGCTGGTGGAGGAAGTTCTGCAATTCTGTTTCAGGAACCAGAGTCTACCTCTTGGCAAATTCTGTTAATTGCTGGTGCAGGT
>CAWUWQ010000151.1:0-5847 GCA_963926065.1 uncultured Algoriphagus sp. | reverse complement strand
AAGTTCCAGAAATCGGGCATTTGATTCCTTCGTTAGTGATTAAATCTCTGACGCCATCCAGATCTTCTGCTTCAAGCATTCTCGCTAAAGCTCCAGTTAAGGCATTTGCTTTTTCAATATCTCCAGCTCTTTCAAAAACTGCTGCATGCTCTTCCACGAGAACATCCGCACGATAGCGTTTCTTCGAATCCTTATTATCAATCATCGGATCGTTAAAGCCATCAACGTGACCGGAAGCTTTCCAAGTGGTAGGATGCATAAAAATTGACGCATCGATTCCAACAATATTATCCTGCACTCGGGTCATGGTTTCCCACCAAAGTCTCTTCAGGTTATTCTTTAGCTCGACACCGTAAGCGCCGTAATCGTAAACCGCCTGTAGGCCATCGTAGATTTCTGAGCTCGGGTACACGAATCCATACTCTTTCGCATGGGAAATAATATCTTTCAATTGCCCGTTTTCTGCAGGAGTTGCTGTTTTTGCCATGGTAGCAAAATTAAGGAAACTAATTGAAATCTATGGAGGGTTAAAATATCAAATTCAGACGAAAAGCATTTTAAACAAAATAGCCCTGACTCGATTAGGGATCAGGGCTATACTTTTAGTGGTTAAATTAGTTTTATCTGAAGGTATATTTCACTCCGATTCCTCCTCTGAGGTAACTATCATTGTGATCTGCAAAAACAGGTGCCGCTTCTATCAAAAAGCCAAAATTCTTAGTGCTTAAAGGTTTGATCAAAACACCAAAAGGAATAGCAACATAAATATCATTATGATCATCATGACGCTTGTGGTGGTCGTCTCCAAATAAGCCCAATCCTAGACCTACGTAAGCATTGACCTCACTTTTCCGTATGAAATTATAGCCGCCCATCAATTCTAGGCCAATATCGCGACGGAGGCCTAGTCTTGCTTCTCCAAATAACTCTTTATCGGTGTCAGTACCTACGGTGATGAAAGTTTCAGAACTCTGGAAATTGATCCCTACTGAAACTTGAGCTTGAGAAATCGATATAAATGCAAAAAGAGCAAATACCAATAAGAATGTTTTTTTCATGGTGGGTCGAATTATTTCTAATTACCTATCCCAAAAAAGTGCCAGAAATGAAACCTTACCAGCCGCCTTCTTCTCTGAAAATTCTTTTCCCTTGGTCTGAACTTTTGAATGAAGCTTCTATAATTTTCAACACGCTTATAGTCTGAGGAATGCTTACCAAAAGGCTCTCCTCTCCGAGGATAGATTTGGCAATATTTTGATAAAAAATTCGATAATCTCCATTTTCGGTGGGGTACGACTCCTCACTTTCACTGTAGAAAACTTCCCCCCATTTCTCCGAATTTTCCACACCCCAATCCTCACCTTCAGGAGTCTGACCAGCTTTAAACTTGGCCTCCTGAACATCAAGACCGAATTTGAGGTAAGACCCTTTTTTTCCTTGAACCAAAAATCTCGGAGTCGGTGATGCTGACAAAACGCTAGCTGTTGCTCGAGCCTTTATCGAGCCAAAATCTAACTGAATATCAAAATAATCATCCGCAATTGCCCCAGTTCGTTGCTTTCGAATATCCGCTTGAATCCAATTAGGCAAGCCAAAAAAGAGTACGATTTGATCAATTAGATGAACTCCTAAATCATAGGTAATTCCATTTCCAGGAACATCCTTTTCACGCCAGTTCTCGGCGATATCTGGTCTAAATCGATCAAAATGCGATTCTAAATAAACGATTTCCCCCAAAGCGTTCTCAGAAATTAATTTCTGAATCGTTAATACATCTCCATCAAATCGTCGATTGTGAAACACACTCAGAACCAGACTTCTTTCCTGAGCTATCCGATCCAGCTCTTCTGCCTCATGCGAAAAAATAGTCACAGGTTTATCCACTACTACATGTTTCCCAGCTAATAGACATGCTTTAGCCATGGGAAAGTGAAACTCATTTGGAGTAGTAATGACAACTAGATCTACGGAATCAGCTTCTAGTAATGCTTCCAAACTTCGGAAGGTCTGAACACCAGGATACTTCTCCTGACATTTGGTGCTATTCCGTTCCACCGCAGCAGTAAGGATTAGCGAGTCACAAACGTCGATTAACGGAGCGTGCATTTTCTCAGCCACTGAGCCAAAACCCACGATAGCTGTTCGAATAGGGGTATTCATAGATTCATTTCGTATGCTTTGTTCACCAATTCTATTCTGGAAGTCACGCCAAGTTTGACATGGATATTCTTCCGATGTGTTTCGATAGTTTGCTGACTCAAACTGAGCTTCTTTGCGATTTCTTTGTTTTGAATGCCATCTTTAATCAGGCTGATGATTTCTGTTTCTCTTCGTGAAAGTCTATATTTTGCCCGAAAACTATCAAAGTAAACACCTTGTGTTGCCTGCTTTTTAACCTTCTCAAAATTGTGAATATGATGTCCTTTGATGACTTCATGAATCGTAAAAATAAGTTCGTCCGGATCAGCATCTTTCAGAATGAAAGCATCTGCCCCATCATCGATAACTCGTTTGAAGATTTTTTCCTCATCGTACATGGATAGTACAACGATTTTGATCTCCGGAAATTTTTTCTTGACCGCTACTATTACTCCAAATCCATCCAGGATAGGCATATTCAAGTCTGTCAAAATCACATCAATGGTTTGAGTCCCTAAAAAATCCACCAACTCCTTCCCGTTGGGAAAAGTCTTCACCACAATCATATCATCTTCTTCCTCGAGAATACCTTCTATTCCCTTAGCGAATAAGTTATGGTCATCAGCAATTGCGATTTTAATCATTCGTAAAATTGAGGTAGGATTAACTAAGAAGGGTGAATTTATCCCTAAAAACTCACTTAGGCAAGGTCAATTTGGTGAGTGTGCCTTTTCCCAGTTCGGATTTAATATAAAATTCACCTCCAATAGTCGCCATCCGCTTGGCTAGATTGGTCATTCCACTACCACTTGATTGTTGATTTGTGTCAAATCCCTTTCCATTATCCTCAATGATAATTAGTGGCTTAGCTCCCGAATTAAGAGTCTTAATCACGATTCGATCTGGGTATGCATGTTTTATGGCATTATTGAGTATTTCTTGGATCACGCGAATCAATACAAGTTTCTCATCCTTTTTTAAATTTTCAATGGGAGCTTCCACCAATAGTTGAGTCTCGCAAAAACCAGTTGATTTGATTTTATCAAGTTGCTGTTTTAAAAATTCTTCTAGGGTAATTGATTCTACCCAATCCAAATTTAGCGTCTTTGACAGCCCTCTAACTTCTTGAATAATTTGACTTAATAGCTCTCTCCCAGCAAGGTGTTTTTCTGGTTTGATGGAGCCAAAATTTAGTTTAGCAAGGGAGAGAAGTTGCCCAATATTATCGTGCAGTTCCCTACCTACATGAGTAAGCGTTTCTTGTTGAATTTCATTCTCAATATTTAAAAGCGTTTTTTCATATTCTGACTTAACTTGATCAAGTTTTTGACGATTTTGAACTTGTCGCTGCCGATGAAGTAAGACCATTGAGATCACGAATGTGCACATGATAGCTGCCAAAAAGATACCGGCAAAAATTAACGGAATGATGGGACTTTCGGCCTCAGACATTTGTGGGTTGTTTTTCGTATTTCCAATTTAAGCTTGATACTGCAAGCGTCATCAAGAATATAATCAAAGTTATGATCGCTAAAATTATATTGATTTTGGTTAAAGAAGTATATAGGGAATAATAATTCTGCCACAGGTATTTACTGGAAATAGAAAATAAAAAAACTGTAGCGTAATTAAACAAAATAAAAGTCATTTGCCAGAATGAAAAAAGTCGTAAAGGGTTAATATCCATGTATACATCATCTGTGATGAACATAATAAAATAACTTCCAGAGGCAATAATTAAAAATGACGCCCCAATAAAGAAAATTATAGGTTGACTATCGTAAACTTTTTCAACCCCTGAATAATTAAGAAATAAAATGGCCACGAAAAAGAAAACCATCATTCCATTGATGATTTTTCTATTTCTATTAGTCACATACAGGCGGATCAAAAAGAGGTAAAGGAATGTTAAAATGTAAATATTGAAAATATTATAAACCCACAAGGTGTATTTAGGGTGTTCGGTATTTCCTAAAAACGCATTAATTTCCGCATTTAATTCTCTGGAAAATAGAAAAAAGGAACCCGTTGATTCGTAAAATACCGTAAATACCAAAATAAGAAAGGGGAGCCAATAATGACTATTGGCTCTCTCATTTTTTGGCAGTTTGATAAATGAAATGATTCCTAAGACAAGAATTATATCGATTACAATATTGTACCAATTCAAAAAGGCATCAGAAAAACTCATTTATCTTTTCTGGATTAAGGTTTTGGGTCACAATAGGGTGGGCACATCCTTCCAATGTTTTCAAATTCTCCCTCATCATCCACATTAGTTTTTTGATTTATATCAGTGATAGAACCAGCTTCTTCGTTTGCTGCGGTCATAACTAATGTCACCATGCCGTCATAACTTCCCGAATTGTTGGGATGATATTTCTTTGCTACACTCTCTGAGTATTGACTAAAATAAAATTTGATTCCGCCTTTCTTTGGGTCTGGATTCGCCTTAGCCAAAAGTCCTTCAAGCGTCTCACGATCAAAAAATATCCAATCTGTCTGATCTGTAATTTCTCCCTTTTTATTTTTACCGGGCTTACCTTTCTTGACTTCTTTGTCATACTTAGCCCTCATTGATTCGAAGTCAGCTTTTGAAATTTTCATTGAAAAATATTTTTCGTTAAGTGAAAAATTGTGTTAAAATTTAAAATATTTTGAAAAGATAAAATGTTTTTCTCGCCGGACAATAAAAAAGGAGTGGAACATATCCCACTCCTTTTTGAATTTGGCTAACTAGCCTACGCTACTTTCTTAGCCTCTTTTTCTGCCTCATTATCAATTTCTCTTTTCATCAAATCTACTACTATAGGAGTAGCAATGAATACAGAGGAATAAGTACCTACTACGATACCGATGAATAGAGCAAAGGAGAATCCTCGAAGCACTTCTCCTCCAAAAATCAATAGTACGAATACCACAATTAAAGTCGTAAATGAGGTGATCAAAGTTCTTCCCAAGGTCTGATTGATAGCATCATTGAATACTTTTACCAATTTGTGCGTCCCTCTATTTTCGATATTCTCCCTGATTCTATCAAATACGATTACAGTATCATTGATCGAATAACCAATCACTGTCAACACTGCCGCGATAAAAACCTGATCAATTTCAAATGTTGCTCCGAAAGCACTGGCAATTGCAAAAGCTGCAATTACAAATAGCGTATCGTGAATCAAGGCAATGATGGATGCCAATGAGAACTGCCACTTACGGAATCTCAATAGGATATACAGGAAGATTGCAACCAAAGCCGCAAGCATTGCCTCAGCAGAGGAAGCTTTGATATCATCAGCTACAGTGGCTCCTACTTTGGACGAACCTGTAATTGCAAACTGACCACTGGCGAGTTTCTCAGCATCATCTGTGAATGTCAATCCAGTCACGGTAGCAATTCCCTCCTTTACCTTATTCTCAACCTCTAAGTTAGAAGCGGCATCATCCTCATTTACAAGATAGGAAGTCGTCACTTTTAGCACATTAGATGCACCATATGTTTTCACTTCTACTGATCCTTCAAACTCGTTATCTAGCCCTGTTTTCAATTCAGAAGCTGCCAATGGTTCAGAAAAAGCCACTATATATGATCTACCGCCTGTAAAGTCAACTCCGAATTTCAATCCGTTGACTGCTGCTATGCCTAGGCCGAGTACGATGATACCTGTAGAAATCAAGTATGCAACTTTACGCTTACCTAGGAAATCCAAG
>CAWUWQ010000150.1:0-49453 GCA_963926065.1 uncultured Algoriphagus sp. | reverse complement strand
ATCGATGATGATCAGTGGATTTCCGGCATTTATCCCATAATTATAATTCCCGAGTTTTCCATTCCCAAACTGCATTCCAACTATTGTGGCAAGGGAAGTTCCTGGCCAATTTTTTAACATTTCAGGAGTCACTTTCCGATCAGGCTCTCCTATCCGTAATTGGTATCCTGCAATCGCTCGATCTTCCGATCTTCTTTGGTGAACTCCTCCATCTGAATAAAATCCCCTTTGATATCGTATGCTTGCTTGCCAACGGTTACTTGAGCCAATTGGTAACTGAGTTTTGGGAAAGAGCCTCGATGAATAGGGCTTGAATTTCGGATAAATTCTATAGATCCATAGGACTTTTTCTTTTTGTCCAAAGCAGCTGCTGATAATCGCGCGGAATCTGTGAAATTCAATCCTGTTGCCCTGAAGTAACCCGAAGAATCAGAATACACCATTCCAAAATCAGCCAAATCATCCAATACTAGCGTTATTGGATTGATCATTGGATCACGCTTTCGATTACTGACAAATCGCCCTTGAACGGTAATTCCGTATTCGATGTGATTCTGTATCGTTAAGGTTTGATTTTCCTTTTCTTCTTGGTCAAGCCATTCCAAGGCATTCAAAATTGTTGGTCTTTGGGAAATCGGACTGACCAAATCCGCATCAGTGATCGAAACTGTAAACTCCGCTCCGGTAGCTTGATCCAGTTCATCGAGAATAGATAGGTCAATTTGAAGTTCAATTCCTTTAGGAACCATCTTTTTTTCATTCGTCTGTGTGATGTTTATATCCCCATAGTATTCGACCTCATCAAGTTCTTGAGTAATAATTTCAGAACCTTTTTCAAGCACGGGAATTGGCCTGAGAAAAATATCCCGCTCTGGATAATTCAGCATCCATCGGGTATATGCTCGTAGAAAATAATCTCCCGCTTGAAGATTTTCCGGTAAAGTAAAACCTCCTGCAATCTTGCCAGAGACGATCGGAAATATTTCCTGTTGAATGACATTCGATTTTTCATCCAATAAGTCCACATATACTACCCTACTGAGCGAGTCCGCTAAAAGTTGATTTTGATAAATCATCCGACCACCTAACCAGACTCCTTCTCCGGGATAATAGAAATCCTTATTTGTAGTGAGATAAGGTTGCTCTCGGAGTTTGTTCCATTGATTGAAAGCCCGTTTGCTGCTATCGACTTCAGCTACAAAATCATCAAAATCCAGATCTGGGACAAAATCATAGGGAAGCGACCTAGCCACACGTTGTCTTCCCATTCTTCCAGAGAGAACCAACTGGGTAGGATGTGCAGGAATTCCATCTCGATAAACATCGAAATACCCATTTGGAGCAATGATCCAGCTGATGGGATGATAGAAATCTACGTAATATTCATTGAGTGCATATTTCTTCAAATAATGAATTTCGACCCGTTGAGGCCAAAAAATACGAAAATTCCCATTTTCAAGTGAAACCCTCCGAACAGAATCAACAGGAAATGGAAGGATGGTTTCTCCAAATTCAACATCAAAGCTATTGGTACGTTCTCTGCCCAACGGAGCCTCGACAGACTCATACATCCGGAATTCTTGAGCATCAGCCTGATTGACAATGATAGATTGAATCAAATGTCGACTGGAACCTTGAAAACTACTTTCACGATTCTCCCTCCATAATTGAGCTTCTTTCTCATCTTTGGGTGTTTTTTCAGCATAAAAAACCTGCCCATAATAGCGTGAACTTGTTTTGGACCAGCGATAATCCTGAAGGTAAAATTCAATTTTGTATCCTAAGGCATTATTATCAACAATGATTGGCTCTTGAGCGGTTGCTTTCACATAATTCGCTCCTTTACCTACTTTAACTTGCTCAAAATCAATGACCCATGGGTTCAGAATTTGCACCAACCTAGCAGCAATAGGATCATCGGGCACTGCAATAAAGACATCTTCAAATCTGCTGAGATTTCGCTCCCATACGCGGTCTCTTCGCGATTTCAACTCAACTTCAGAAAGCACCGACTGAAGAGGTTCAAGCAAAAAATCAATAGTTACCAAGGATCTATTTTCAAAGCTGACTTCCACTACTTTGGTCACATATCCAACGAAAGAAGCTACCAGTTCTATATTTGAAGGGATTTTACCTTTGATCTCATAAGTCCCATCAAGGGCTGTGATCGCACCAATTGTGGTATTGTTGATAAAAACGTTTGTAAATGGGAGTGCTTCGCCAGTCTTAGCATCCGTGACCTTTCCAGATACTATTTGGCAAAGGGAAACTGAGCTGATAAAAAAATGAAAGAATATAAAAAGAAGTGGATTTTTTAGTGAGCTCATTTTTGCTTTCTCAAAGTACTAAAACAAAAAGGAAAAGCATATCCACAAATATAAAAAACCTAATTCCTATCTATTTGCACTTTAAAAACAGAAAAGGGTTTAAGCTATTTTTCAAACTCAAACCCTTTTTAGGTGCTAGTGATTGACAGAATTAATACCCCAAAGTCTTCAGCATACTTTCCTGAGTTTGATCTTTTGCAAACAGTTTATGAGTAACATTTCCATCTTCATCCCGATCAATCAAGACATGTTTTGGAGCCGGAACTAGGCAATGTTGGATTCCACCATAGCCGCCGAGTGATTCTTGATAAGCTCCAGTATGGAAGAAACCAATGTATTGCGTGCGTCCAGCCTCTATTTTTGGAAGATAAATATTGTATTGATTTGCCTCAGAATTGTAGTAATCCATACTATCGCAGGTCAAACCTCCCAACGATATATTGTGGTAGGTTTCATCCCAATTGTTGATGGCGAGCATGATGTACTTCTGATTTAAACCCCAGCTATCTGGCAATTGGGTAATAAAGGAGCCATCAATCATATACCAAAGCTCTTTATCGTTTTGAAGCTTTTCATCCAAAATTGAATAGAGTACCGCTCCGCTTTCGCCTACCGTATAGCTTCCGAATTCGGTGAAAATATGTGGTTCGACAGTGCTGTTTTTTGCACACATCCATTTGATATTTTTGACGATCTGATCTGCCATATATTGGTAGTCGTAATCGAAAAATAGATTGGTTTTGATTGGCCAACCCCCTCCGATATCCATAGTATCCAGTGAAGGAGCGATTTTCTTCAAATCCACATACTTTTGGATAAAACGAGTCAATTCAGACCAATAGTAAGCAGTATCTTGAATTCCTGAATTGATAAAAAAGTGAAGCATTTTTAAACTCACCAATGGATGATCCTTAATTTTTTCCTCGTATAGCCTTATGATATCATTGTATCGAACCCCAAGTCTTGAAGTGTAAAAGCCAAACTTAGGCTCCTCGTCAGCGGCAATTCTGATCCCTACTTGGAATGGAACTTTGACATGCTCCAAATAGTAATCGATCTCGGAGATGTTATCCAAAATTGGAATACAATTTACAAATCCATCATTGAGCAATTCAGATATATATTGTTTGTAAAGTGTCCTCTTAAATCCATTGCAAATGATATAATTATCCTTTGTGATCTTTCCCTTTTCATAAAGACTTCGCACCAAAGGAATATCGAAAGTCGAAGAGGTCTCAATATGAATGTCATTTTTCAAGGCCTCATTTAGCACAAAACTGAAATGCGAAGACTTCGTACAGTAGCAGTAAGTATAATCGCTCTGGTAGTCGTGAGATTTAATCGCAGTATTGAAATAAGTCTTTGCATTCTGAATACTTTCAGAAATCTTAGGCAAGTAGGTCAGCTTCAAAGGAGTGCCATAAGTATCGATAATCTCTTTGAGGTTTACTCCATTGAAGAATAATTGATTATTCTCTACATGAAATTCTTTGGTAGGAAAGTCAAAAGTCTGTTGGATCAGTTCTTTATAGGAATTCATTCGCGTTGGTTTGTGAATAATTAAAGCTGTGCAAAAATTGCTATTTTATTGAGGTAATTCAAACGAATCAACATAAATACCCAAAGTCTGTTCCTTTTTTTATCAAAAAATTTAAAAACACTTAATCTACATAAGCTTAGCTATCAGCTGTAAAATCAACTGGAATCCTCAATCGGAAAGCTTTACTTAAAGAGTTATAATTTCAACTTTAAAAAATAGGATTCTTCATTAGACGATTTAATCCATCAAACAACTCTGAATCATTTTTCGCAAAGCAGAATCGGAGAATTTTATGATCCGTTTTATCTTGGAAAAAAACCGAGATCGGAATACAAGCTACTCCATGACCAGTGGTCAATCGTTTTGCCAAAATCAAATCTGACTCATTAGAAAGATGTTTGTAAGATACCAACTGAAAAAAACTTCCTTGAGCTGGTGTAAAGGTGAAATCTGTAGTTTCCAGTCCTTCACAAAACAAATCACGCTTTTGCTGATAGAATTTCGGAAGGGATTGATAAGTCGAAGGGTCTTGGATGTAATCTGCCAAAGCATATTGGAATGGCGTCGGTGTACTAAATGTGACAAATTGATGGACTTTTCTAAATTCTTCAGTCAGCTTTCTTGGAGCCAAACAGTAACCTACTTTCCAGCCTGTTACGTGAAAGGTCTTCCCAAAAGAACAACAGACAAAGGTTCGCTCCCGCAAAACAGGATGAGTCATCAGTGACAAATGTGGTCGCCCGTCAAACGTGATATGCTCATAGACTTCATCAGAAACTACCAGAATATTTGTCGATTCGATCAGTGCAGCCAAATTATCTATATCCTCTTGTGTCCAAACATAGCCTCCGGGATTATGAGGTGTGTTGACCATGATCATCCTCGTTTTTTTCGTTACAGCTGATTTTAGCTTTTCCCAATTCACAGAGAAATCAGGCATATTCAGCGAAACAAACACCGGAATTCCACCGCAAAGTTGAATGGCGGGGACATACAGATCATAAGCTGGTTCTAAGACAATCACCTCATCTCCTGGCCGGATAGTAGCGGTAATCGCCGAGAATATTGCTTCAGTAGCTCCAGAGACAACTGTAATCTCTTCTTCTTCATTATAGCTGATTCCAGTTTCTGACCGAACCTTCTCAGCTATCCGCTGTCTCAAAATCGGAACCCCACTCATGGGTGCATATTGGTTATTTCCCAATCGCATGTGCGTGGTGACTAATTCTAGTAATTCCTTTGGTGAATTAAATCCCGGAAAGCCCTGCGAGAGATTAATCGCATGATGGTCTAAAGCCAGTTTGGACATGATGGTAAAAATGGTGGTTCCTACTTCAGGCAACTTGGATTCAATTAACATGGATGATATTTCTTTTAGTCTAAGGTTAAAGTACAATTTAAAAATAGTCTGAATTCATTCAAATCTTATCTTTTGGTTAAAATTTGAATTTTTCTATCGTTTTACACAACAATCCACGCTGGCATTGGCACTATACATTTCAGCCAAATTTCCCTACTTTTGCACAACTAAAGCACCCAAATTTAACCTAAAGAAGCCCTAAATGCGTGATATCAAATTAGTAGAAGTACGATCCGAAATTGCTGCTGGAACACGAGGTGCAAGCTTAGGTATCGATGCTTTAAAAATTGCCAGTCTGGATAAAAAATCAAATTTCTTTACTCAGTTTGACCCAATTAATGTCCCTGATGCCAATAATTTTCTTTGGAAAGGGAACAAATTTCCCAACGCAAAATACATAGATGGAGTCTATCAAGTACTGAAAAACGTGTATTCTACAGTGGAGTCGCTTCGAATGGAGAAGAAATTTCCAATCATTTTGGCTGGAGATCATAGTACTGCAGCAGGCACTATCATGGGGATTAAGTCTGCAGAACCAAAAAAACGACTAGGAGTTATTTGGATTGATGCGCATGCAGATTTGCATACTCCTTATACAACACCCTCTGGTAATATGCATGGCATGCCTCTGGCTATGGTCACCCAATTAGACAACTTGGACTGCAAAGTGAATGAACCTTCTGAGGAAACTATCACCTATTGGGAAAAAATCAAAACTATCGGAGGGGATTTTCCTAAAATCCTTCCAAGCGATATAGTCTTTATCTCAGTTCGTGATACTGAAGAGCCTGAAAATTACTTGATCAAAACTCATAATATCAAAAACTTCAAAACAAGTGAGGTTAGGACCAAAGGAATCAGCCATATCGCAAAAGAGACTTTGGAGTTATTGAAAGACTGTGATCAAATTTACATTTCTTTTGATGTAGACAGCTTAGATAGTTCTATTTCTATGGGAACTGGCACTCCAGTACCGAATGGATTGACTTTGGAAGAAGCAATTCAACTGAATGCTGAATTGATAATGGATAAGCGAGTCTGCTGTTGGGAAATCGTCGAAGTAAATCCAACACTTGACAATGAAAACACCATGGCTGAAGCTGCATTTGAAGTTTTGGAAATCACAACCAATTCGTTGGTTGAAAATTTTTAATTTTAGCATCCTCAATAAAAAATTTCAAACCGCAAAGGACGCCAAGGAGCGCAAAGGGAATGGAAGATTTCAGTTTTTTTTCGGAAGACAAACTCAGTAAAATAGTTATTGGAGTCGCTATTGATGTTCACAATCAATTGGGGCCTGGTTTATTAGAAAATGTTTACAAGCAAGTTCTTCATCACAAGCTTTTAAAGGAAGGCCTTTCAGTAGAAATAGAAAAATCAATGCCTGTCCAAATTGACGAAATCTATCTTGACTTAGGATATAAAATCGATCTCTTGGTTGAAAAGAAGCTAGTCTTAGAATTGAAATCCGTAAAAGAGATTACCAATGTCCACGTAGCTCAAGCACTAAATTATTTGAAAATGGGGAATTTTAAATTGGGTCTAATCCTAAATTTTAATGTATCGCAAATGAAATCCGGAATCAAAAGAGTGATATTATCAAAAGGCCCAAGACAGTTCTAAAATCATACTTTGTGTAACTTTGCGCTCTTTGCGGTTTAAAATTCTATTTTAGTAAAATTTAAAATGAACATACAAGAATCAATAATCTCAGGCATTCAGCTTGCATTTCAGAACATTTTCAATGCCGATATCTCTTTGGATCAATTGGCATTGGCCCCTACTAGAAAGGAATTTGAAGGAACCTATACTTTTGTGGTTTTTCCTTTTTTGAAAATTTCTCAGACCACACCAGAGAATACTGCAAACCAACTAGGCTCATATCTTAAAGAAAATGTCGCTGAAGTCGCTGGCTTCAACGTGGTCAAAGGCTTTCTGAATTTGGAATTAAACAATCAGATTTGGCTTGGTGTGTTTCAGCAGCTTTTTGACAATAAAAATTTTGGACAACTTCCTGCTAACGGTCAAAAAGTAATGGTCGAGTATTCCTCTCCAAATACTAATAAACCACTTCACCTAGGACATTTAAGGAATAATTTCCTTGGCTACTCTGTGGCTGAAATCCTTAAAGCAAATGGCTATGAGGTAATTAAAGCTAATCTAGTAAACGATCGTGGGATCCATATTTGTAAATCTATGGTCGCTTACCAGCACTTTGGAAATTCCGAAACTCCTGAAAGCTCTGGATTAAAAGGAGATCACTTGGCGGGAAAATACTATGTCCTTTTTGACCAAGAATACAAAAAACAAATCGCTGAGCTAGTTGCTTCAGGCCAATCTGAAGATGATGCAAAAAAAACTGCCCCTATCATTTTGGAAGCTCAGGAAATGCTGCGTCAATGGGAAGCCAATGACGAGGAAGTAGTATCACTCTGGAAACGGATGAACGAATGGGTCTATACCGGATTCGAAAATACCTATGAGCGAATGGGGGTTGATTTCGATAAATTTTATTACGAGTCAGACACCTATCTTTTGGGAAAAGACATTGTTGAGGAAGGTCTTTCAAAAGGTGTTTTCTTTAAGAAAGAAAATGGTTCTGTTTGGGTTGATTTAACTGCTGAAGGACTAGACGAAAAGTTAGTTTTACGAGGTGACGGTACTTCGGTATACATTACCCAAGATATGGGCACAGCAGATTTGAAATATAAAGATTTCAAAATTGACAAATCCGTATATGTAGTTGGAAATGAGCAAGATTATCACTTTGATGTGCTGTATAAGATCATGCGAAAATTAGGCCGTCCTTACGGAGACGGACTCTACCACCTTTCCTATGGCATGGTCGATCTTCCTACGGGAAAAATGAAATCCAGGGAAGGAACCGTGGTGGATGCTGATGAATTGATGCAGGAAATGGTTGATACGGCTGAAAGCCACACCAAAGAACTAGGCAAAATCGAAGGATTCAATCCGGAACAGGCAGCTGAACTATACGAAATGCTTGGTTTAGGTGCTTTGAAGTATTTCTTATTGAAGGTTGATCCTAAAAAACGAATGCTTTTCAACCCAAAGGAATCAATCGAATTCCAAGGAAATACAGGCCCGTTTATACAATATTCGCATGCCCGAATCGCTTCTATCCTTCGAAAAGCTAGTATGATTGGAGTAGATTATCATGCGGTAGATTTCAGTAAAGTCCCAAAACTCGAGGATTCTGAAGCGGCATTGATCTTTATACTTAATGATTTTGAAAAGAAGATTGAGCTGGCAGGACAGGAATATTCCCCTTCAGTTTTAGCACAGTACCTATTTGATTTGGCAAAAGAATACAACCGTTTCTATGCTGATCTGCCTATATTTCTGGAAAACGATGAAGCTATTCTAGCATTCCGAGTAGCACTTTCTGATCTTACAGCTAAAACAATAAAAAAAGGCATGAGTTTACTTGGCATCAATGTCCCAGACCGAATGTAATATGAAAAACCTACTCCTACTTATCTCAGTTATCTTCTTTGCTTGCCAGCAATCAGCCACACGGCCTGATAGCTTAGAATCGGTAAGCCTAACGAACCAAACTACCACAATGGAAAACACTTTCTACGATTTCAAAATCAAGGACATCAACGGTCAAGAAGTTGATTTCAATAGCTTCAAAGGCAAAAAAATCATGATTGTCAATGTCGCTTCCAAATGTGGCTACACCAAGCAATATGCCGCACTTCAAGAATTAAATGAGCAATACGGAAATAAAATCGTGATTTTAGGTTTTCCTGCCAATAACTTTGGTGGGCAGGAACCTGGCTCAAACGAGGAGATCAAAGAGTTTTGTACGACAGAATTCGGAGTTACTTTTCCAATGTTTGAGAAAGTTTCGGTTAAAGGATTTGACAAGCATCCCCTCTATCGCTGGCTTTCTGATTCAAAATTGAACGGTTGGAATAATGAAGAGCCAGGCTGGAATTTTTGTAAATACCTGATTGATGAGAAAGGTGAATTGATCAAGTTCTTACCTTCATCCGTAGCGCCGCTAGATGAGGAAATCTTAAACTTTGTCGGAGTCTGAGACTCCTTCCAAATCTGTGAAAGATAGTATTCAAACAAAAAAAGAGGCCTGGTTGCACGCAATCAGGCTTCGAACTTTACCCCTCGCCTTAGCTAGTATTCTTGCCGGATCATTTTTGGCAGCTAATTTCAATATTTTTCGCTGGGAGATTCTAGTTCTCGCTGCCTTGACGACGATCTTTCTTCAAATTCTCTCGAACCTTTCCAATGATTACGGGGACACCATAAATGGCGCTGATCATGCTGATAGACAAGGTCCAATCCGAGCAGTTCAGTCAGGCTTGATCTCTCTGCTTGAAATGAAAAAAGCCATGTACCTTTTTGGAGCCTTATCGCTGATATCCGGTTTGCTGCTGCTTTTTGTTGCAGTCCAAAGCATGACCCTTTTCCTGATCTTCCTCAGTTTGGGTTTAGCTTCGATTTGGGCTGCAATCACCTATACTTCAGGAAGTAACCCTTATGGCTACGCTGGATTAGGTGATATCTCAGTTTTCATCTTCTTTGGTATTTTGGGAGTATTTGGCACCTTCTTTCTTCACAGTTTGACACTGAATCTTTCTGGAATTTGGATCGCCATTGCTCTTGGACTATTTAGTACCGCGGTACTTAACATCAACAATATCCGAGATATCGAATCTGATTTTTCTGCAGGTAAAAAGTCCATTCCAGTTCGAATCGGAAAAAAAGCCGCGAATCTTTACAATTGGTTTCTGATCCTAGGCGGAAATTGCTCATTGATCGTTTTTGTGTGGATCAGCGACTCTTGGGGCGCCCTTTTGGCCTTACTCGCCATGCCGATTATGATCGCTGTAGCTTTGGGTGTTCAAAATGGAAAAGAATCCAAAAAAATTGATCCATATCTAAAGAAAATGGCTTTGAGTACGCTTCTATGGACAGTTTTATTTGGAATAGGTTTGATTTTTTTATCACCCTAAGAAACATAGGGGTCTGGAATATCAACTTAAAAAATAATTTGTATTCTTAGATTTTCAGACGAAATCCTCTTTGCTTAAAGGCCTTGCATACGGGTTTTAAGCTAAAACCTGAGAATAGTCCTTTTTTTATTTTCCTTTTTCAAGTAATTTGTAGGAACTAAAGACCAAAATCATGACCAAGATCCTCGTCCCATTCGACTTTTCTGAGCAAGCTCAAAATGCCCTAAACTTTTCTACAGCTATCGCAGACAAGTTTGACTATGTGCATATAGAAGTACTCCATGTTATGGAAACCCCTACATCAACGACAATGGGAACCATGGGAGGTGGTGAAATGATGCCTGATATGGAGAATCAAATTTTCTTCATCGAACTGATGAATAGAAGAAAAGTCCAGATCGAGGAGCTAAAAGCGAAATATGCAGACTCAAATTTCACTTTCTCCGCGAACATCAAACTGGGAAATGCCTTCAAAGGAATATCAGAATCTATTAATGAAGAGAATCCTGATTTGGTAATTATGGGTTCCAAAGGTTCCAGTGGTGTGGAAGAAGTGCTGATCGGGAGTAATACTGAAAAAGTCGTCCGCACTGCAATTTGTCCTGTGATTACAATAAAGTCAGCAGTTGATCCCAAGGATTTGAAAAAAATTGTTTTTGCCAGTGATTTCCGGGAAGATAACGTTGAAATAGCAGATGGCATGAAACGACTTCAACATCTATTGGGAGCAGAACTTTATTTCGTGGTCATAAATACTCCTGGAAATTTTGAAACTAGCCGCGAATCCATCAAACGAATTCGAGTCTTTGCAAACAAATTTGATTTTAGTAATGTCACCGCTGAGATTTATAATTCAAGTTCGGAGGAAACTGGTATTATTGAATTTGCAGAAGATGTAAATGCAGATCTAATTGCTATGATTACGCATGGTAGGACAGGATTTTTACATTTAATCACAGGTAGTATAGCTGAAGATGTGGTCAATCATGCCACGCGTCCGGTCTGGACATTCAAAACGAAGTAATAATTATTTATTAATTGATGCCTGCTTTGATGAGCAGGCATTTTTATATCATGACAAAGAAAAATAACGACTGGAAAAAACGGGATGGAATGGTCTACTCTACCAGTGATGATTTCGAATTTCAACACGAATCCAATGACGAACAAAATAGCTTAGCTCATAACCAACAAAATCTTAAAGTGATGTTAGATAAGAAAGCCCGAGCAGGCAAAAAAGTAACATTGATTGAAGGTTTTTTAGGTACTGATATTGAATTAGCGGTTTTAGGAAAATTGCTGAAAAATAAATGTGGGGTAGGCGGCTCAGCAAAAGATGGGGAAATTTTGATCCAAGGAGATCACCGAGACAAAGTCGTACAGATCCTCCAATCAGAAGGGTACAAAGCCAAAAAAGCTGGTGGATAATGTCTAAAATCGATCTCTCCTATTTACTTTTTCAAACCCGTCTTTATCCACTTCTGCCCTACTTGGCCTACGAAGCTTGGAAGATCAAAAGGTCAGTGCCCAATCTACCAGCCATTTCAGACCGCTTAGTTTTCGAAGGAAAAACATCTGAACTATTGCTTATAGGTGAATCAACTGTAGCTGGTGTTGGTGCAACTACAACTGCCTTCACTCTTGCTGGCCATATTTTCAATCTTTTTAAAGGAGAATATACCGTTTCTAATTTTGGGAAAAATGGAATTCGAATAGCAGAAACGCTCCCACTTTTTGAGGCTGAGTTAGAAAAAAACTCAAAGTCGACAGAAGGAATATTCATTTTTCTTGGGGCAAATGATTGTTTTCAATGGACAAGTCCGAAATCATTTGCCAAATCATTAGCGGGGTTGATCAAGAAGCTTGAGCAACTATTTCATCCCAAATGGATCTATTTGGCTGACATTCCACCAGTCCAACTCTTTCCGGCTTTTTCCCCACTCATGCAAGGGTATCTTCAAAGACAGCGAGAATTTCTCCGAAATGAAATGAAGTCTATTTCAGTAAATCGAAACAATCTTATTTTTGAAGAAATCAAATTGGAATTGGTGGAGAATTTTTTCGCTCCTGACGGGATTCATCCCTCTAATTTTGGATATCAACTGATTGCTGAATTTGCTTTCGAAGGGATCATAAATCATGTAAAGGAGAAAAGCCCATCTAGGAATGAAAATTGAATTGGGAATTCGAATCAAAAAGTCCAAATTCCTCCAAATAATCAGATGAATAGATTTGTATCTTTTACCTCCATCCCTATCTTTGCAATCAACAATGGAAAACACGACTAGAAATAGTAAACTTTTAATTGACTGCAAGCAATCGCATTTGCTGCATCATTTCCATCATTCCGTCTAAGGAATGCTTTTTACTACCCGGCGCCGTCGATGACAGGGATTCTGCGGTCTGCCAAAATTTATTACACCTCTTTTAATTCTTAGCGTAAAAGCCCCAATGGAACAAATAATCCGTATCGCCGTGCAAAAAAGCGGCAGACTATCCGAAGATTCACTGAGCCTCATCAAAGAATGTGGTATCAAATTTTATAATGGAACTGGCAAACTCAAGTCCACTTCCACCAATTTTCCTATCGAATTCTTATTTCTTAGGGATGATGATATTCCAGGCTATGTGGCAGATGGAGTAGCAGATTTAGGGATTGTTGGGGAAAATGAATTAGTCGAAAAGGATAAAGAAGTACTTACCCTCAAGAAATTGGGGTTCTCCAAATGCCGACTTTCATTAGCCATTCCAAAAGGTCAGGAATATCTAGGGGTCTCCTATTTTGAAGGAAAAAACATCGCTACCTCCTACCCGAAAATCCTAGGAGACTACCTGAAAAAGGTAAAAATCAATGCTGCCATTCATGAAATCAGTGGTTCGGTGGAAATCGCTCCTAGCATCGGATTGGCAGAAGGAATCTGTGATATTGTCAGCTCAGGCTCTACCCTCATGATGAACGGCTTGAAAGAAGTTGAAGAAATCTTCAAATCAGAAGCTGTTTTGATCGCTAATAAAGAGTTGGCAGATTGGAAAATGGCTATTGCCGAGAAGCTACTTTTCAGAATCAATGCCGTACAGAAAGGGAAAAGTAATAAGTACATTTTGCTGAATGCCCCAAATGAATCTTTGGAAAAAATAATTAGCCTAATTCCAGGAATGCGCAGCCCAACTATTCTTCCTTTGGCCCAAGAAGGCTGGTCTTCGGTGCACTCAGTGCTTCAGGAGGATCAGTTTTGGGAAAACATTGAAGAACTTCGTGCTGCTGGCGCAGAAGGTATTCTCGTCGTACCTATTGAGAAAATGATTGTTTGATAGCTCGTTTAAATATTGATTTAAAGTAAAAGCCATGAAAATCTTAAAAAATCCTAGCAAAAGTTCCTGGAATACAGAACTCGCAAGACCAGTATTCAAAACAAAGGCAATCAATAAAATAGTCAAACCGATCTTGAAGAAAGTACAGCGATCGGGAGATAAGGCCCTTTTCAAATATGCGCTAGAATTTGATCATGTACAGCTAGATTCTTTGGTCGTATCCCCTGAGGAAATTAAAGAAGGCGTAGCGGCAATATCAACAGAATTGAAAAAAGCGATCGGAGTAGCCAAAGCAAATATTGAGCGATTCCACAGTGCTCAAGTTTCACCTGAATTGATCGTAGAAGTGATGCCAGGCGTAGTTTGCAGAAGAAAGAGTGTGGCTATCCAAAAGGTGGGGCTTTACATTCCAGGTGGAACAGCTCCCTTATTTAGTACTGTATTGATGTTGGGGATTCCAGCAAAACTTGCTGGATGCAGCGAGATTGTACTTTGCACTCCTCCTAATCGTCATGGCAAAATTCACCCCGCGATCTTATTTACCGCAGATATGATCGGAATCACCAAAATCATCAAATCTGGTGGTGCACAAGCTATCGCTGCTATGACCTTTGGAACCGAATCTGTTCCTCAAGTAGACAAAATTTTCGGTCCCGGAAATCAATTTGTAACTGCAGCTAAACAGAATGCCACTAAATATGGCGTCGCGATTGATATGCCTGCTGGACCTTCTGAAGTCTTGGTTTATGCAGATGAAACTGCTGTTCCAGCTTTTGTAGCTTCAGATTTACTTTCCCAAGCAGAACATGGTGTGGATTCGCAGGTAATTTTGGTGACAGATACTGAGATTTTTGCCAAAAAAGTAATCAAGGAAATCAATGCTCAACTCAAGAATCTTTCTCGGAAAGATATCGCCAAAAAAGCGCTGAGCAATTCCTGTATAGTTATTATGTCTGAGCAGGAAAAAGCTATCGAGCTAATCAACTTTTACGCACCTGAGCATTTGATTATTGCAATGGCTAATGAGGATGAGGTGGTGGAAGCCATTTACAATGCTGGCTCAGTGTTTATTGGAAATTTCACTCCCGAATCTGCAGGAGACTATGCTTCGGGAACCAATCACACTCTACCCACTTACGGCTATGCCCGAAATTATAGCGGCGTGTCTTTGGATAGCTTTGTCAAAAAGATCACTTATCAGAAGATCTCAGCAGAAGGATTGAAGCTTATAGGACCAACGGTAGAGATAATGGCTAAAAACGAATTCCTCGATGCACATCAAAATGCAGTCACCATTCGTCTGAATGCACTAAAAACCAGTAATGTATGAGCTTCAAAATAGAGAAATTACTTCGCCCGCACATTGCGACCTTACAAGCTTACACTTCCGCTCGGGATGAATATAAAGGGAAGGAAGGTGTCTTTTTGGATGCTAATGAAAACCCTTTTGGATCGATTACTGTGCAAGACTTTAACAGATATCCTGATCCTTATCAGTTAGAACTCAAGGAAAAAATATCCCAAATCAAAGGAGTGAAAACTTCTAGGATTTTTTTGGGAAATGGTTCGGATGAAGCAATTGATTTATTGTTTAGGGCTTTTTGTATTCCAGAAAAAGACAATGTCATCTTGCTTCCTCCTACTTATGGGATGTACGAAGTAAGTGCTTCTATTAATAATGTGGAGGTTCAAAAAGTGCCATTAACAGCAGGGTTTCATCTCAGAACTGATAAAATACTCGATGCCGTCGATAAGCATACCAAAATCATTTTTATATGCTCACCCAACAATCCAAGTGGAAACAAGGTCGATCGAGATGATATTTTATATCTCTTGAAGAAATTCAAAGGAATCGTCGTTGTCGATGAAGCCTATATTGATTTCAGCGACGAGCCAAGTTTCACAACAGAATTGAAGAATTTTAAAAATTTGGTTGTAATGCAGACATTCTCAAAAGCTTGGGGTTTAGCATCCCTCCGACTAGGGATGGCATTTGCTTCCAAAGATTTGATCAAGATTCTTAATCGAATTAAGCCTCCTTATAATATTTCTGGCTTGACTCAGGAGACTGTTTTGGTAGCTATCGATAATTATGAAAAAGTGAAGTCGATGATCACAGATATTCTTTCAGAACGCGAATATTTGAAATCTCGATTGGAAAGCTTGGCCTTTATCAATAAAATTCATCCCTCCGATGCTAATTTTCTCTTGGTAAAAATGCCGAATGCAAATCTGGTCTATGATGAATTGATTGATAAAAAAGTAATCGTCAGAAATCGATCAAAAGTGCTGCTTTGTGAAGATTGCCTTCGGATCACAGTAGGAGTACGGGCTGAAAACGAGCGCTTGGTGGAAGCCCTTTCTGAGATTTTTACTTCAAAAAATTAAACAGCGATGAAAAAGAAAGTTTTATTTATTGACCGTGATGGCACTATCATCAAAGAACCACTGAGCGATTTTCAAGTAGATAGTTTGGAGAAATTAGAATTCCTTCCCAAAGCGATCTCTAACCTTCGGAAAATCGCTGAGGAAACGGATTATGAATTGGTCATGGTAACGAATCAGGATGGTCTGGGAACCAATTCTTTTCCCGAAAAAGACTTCTGGCCGGCACAATACAAAATGCTCAAAACACTGGAGCAAGAGAATATTTTTTTTAAGGCTATTCATGTGGATAAAACTTTTGAACATGAAAATGCGGTGACTCGAAAGCCAAATATTGGATTACTGATGGAATACTTTTCGGAGGATTATGACCTTGCCAATTCCTATGTGATTGGAGACCGATTGACGGATATGAAGCTCGCAAAAAATCTAGGTTCTAAGGCCATCTTTATCGGAGATGAAGCCGAAGAAGCTGAGTTGGTAACCACCGATTGGGATGAAATATATAAGTTTTTGAAAATGCCTCCGCGGACAGCTGAAGTGATCCGAAAGACTTCCGAAACTGAGATTTCTATCAAATTAAATCTTGATGGCAGTGGTCAATGCAAGATTTCAACAGGTTTGCATTTCTTTGATCACATGCTCGAGCAGCTGGGTAAGCATGGAAGTACCGATTTGGAAATTAAGGTAAATGGTGACTTACACATTGACGAGCATCATACCATCGAGGATACAGGATTAGCACTTGGCGAGGCTTATTTAAAAGCTTTGGGAGGTAAAAAAGGTATTTACCGCTATGGGTTCTTGCTTCCAATGGACGATGTATTGGCACAGGTCGCAATTGATTTTGGCGGAAGGCCTTGGATTGTTTGGGATGCGAAATTTGATAGGGAGAAAATTGGAGATATGCCCACCGAGATGTTTTTCCATTTCTTTAAATCTTTCTCTGATACCTCAAAATGTAACCTGAATATCAAGGCAGAAGGTGATAATGAGCATCACAAGATTGAAGCTATTTTCAAAGGTCTAGCTCGTGCCATCAAAATGGCGGTGACAATTGACCCAAATAATAGCAATCAACTACCAAGTACTAAGGGCGTACTTTAAAACACTCAGGCTCAGAAAATTTAACATAAAATATTTTTTCTAAGTCTTATTTTTTGTTTCCTTTAGTTATGAAACGATTTTTAAATACTATAACTATTTTTATAATCTTTTTTGCCTTCAGTTCCTGCTCAGAAGATTTAGCTTCTATCGAGCGTATTTATAAAAAGGTAACTATGAGGAGGCGATATCAGAATTGAATGGTTTCCTCTTTTTTCATGTGACTGATGTCAAAGCACTCCATCTCAGAGCGCGTTCTTACGAGGAAATAGGTGAAATTGGAAAAGCCAGGTCAGATTATGAGCGAATAATTGATTTTGATAAAGATTATGCTCAGGCTTTTGCGGGACTCGGCAAAATTCTTTTTGAGAAGAAAAACTATAAAGAGGAAGAACTCTATTTACTTCGTGCGGCTACCATCGATTACGAAGACTTTGATATTCTATACTTAGTAGGCAGGACACAGATGATGCTCAAAAAACATGAATCTGCGGAGCGATTTCTCGAAATGGCCAAAGATCTCAACCCCAGATTTGCCAAAG
The DNA here is from genome assembly GCA_963926065.1 of uncultured Algoriphagus sp. Classification (GTDB taxonomy): domain Bacteria; phylum Bacteroidota; class Bacteroidia; order Cytophagales; family Cyclobacteriaceae; genus Algoriphagus. The sequence continues at coordinate 31,883 of CAWUWQ010000150.1, read as the reverse complement.
TACATTACTATCAAGGTATGGTTAGAGCTCTTCGAGGAGATGTTTTGGGCTGTGCAGCTTCTTTCAACTCATATGTCCAGTTTGAGCCAGACCATTATATTGGAAGGTATAATAGAGGTTTTGCATTGATGAAAGCTGGATACCTAGAATGGGCTTTGGATGATTTTGAGGCTGTATTGAAAGCAAACCCAAACCATGTAGAAGCAATGGCTAAGAAAGGTTATTGCATGGTTAAGCTTGGCAACGACGAAGGCTGCCAAATTCTTAAGTTGGCAGCATCCAAGGGTAGCCTTTATGCTCAAAACCAAGCCGAAGTCTGCGTTTAATCCAGATTTTATTTAAGTCGAGCTTTCAAAGCAGCCTTATAATTCGGAATTGCTTGATCCGCTAACCCCAAGAATAGATAGGGTTCGATCATTTCTAATTCCATCAGGTGAAATAGTCCATCAATAACTACTCCATCCACTCGGACATAAAGACTTTCCGAAGCAAATTCATTCACCAGTTTTTGACAAGATTCCATTAACTCAGGAATTGGATCAATTACTGAAATGGTCCCTCCAAAGTAATGCTGTACTCTAAAATCTTCCTTAGCAGGGGTTTTAAGCACCGCATGAGAGAATTTCGCATTGAAGAAAATCAAAGAGTACTCTCCTACTTCCTGTACTTCTTTTACAAAAGGCTGAACCAAATAATCTTCCTGCTCCAGCAATTTATTAATTTTCGCACTTTGATTCTGCCAAGAATCAGCATGAATTTTCACCGTGTTTTTGGCTCCACCACTGACTAATGGCTTTACTACCCAAGTAGCAGCATTGATAGATGAAGAGATCGAATCTCCGTCAAAAAGGGATCCTTTTTCCAATAATTTTCCTGCGATCACAGGAAAACCTTTTTCCTCAATTTCTAATAAATAGGTCTTCGAAGAATTCCATCGAATGGTATCCAAATCATTCAAAACGGGAATTCCTTCTTCCTTTCGAGCAGCTATCCAGTCGAGAAACTCGGGATAGAAATCAAAGTAATCCCAAACCGATTTGATCAATAAGGATGAAAACCGAGTCCATTCTTCACCTGCAACGGACCATGGTATGATTTCATTGGGAATCTCGAGTTCGGTAAGAAGTTCTGAAAGGACCGCATCTTCATCGATGGTATTGGAATCGTAGGCGCCAGTGGAAACATAGCTCACGATGGCAACAGGCTTTTGCATGGTTTTAAATTTTGCCAAAAGTAAACAAAGCAGAAAAATTATAGTCCCCACTCTTCAAAAATGAAGAGTAAACCTTACTTTTAGGCTTTGCCCCTTATGAAGCACCGTAAACTTGTCATCATTCCCACCTATAATGAGATTGAAAATATCCCTGAGATAATTCAAGAAGTTATGAATCTGGACGGGGATTTCGAATTATTAGTAATTGATGATGGTAGCCCAGATGGCACTGCTCAAGCAGTCAACAAGCTGCAATCAGATTTCTCCAGAAGACTTCATCTTATTCAGCGAAATAAAAAAATGGGCCTGGGCACAGCCTATATCACTGGTTTTGAGTGGGCTTTGGCTAGAGGATATGATTATATTTTTGAGATGGATGCTGATTTTTCACATAATCCATCTGATTTGATTCGTTTGTATGAGGCCTGTGCAGTTTCGGGTTATGATTTAGCCATTGGCTCCCGATACATTACCGGAGTGAATGTGGTTAACTGGCCCATCGGTAGAGTGTTAATGTCCTATTTTGCAAGTGTCTATGTGAAATTCATCACAGGACTTCCTATCAAGGATGCTACAGCTGGCTTCAAGTGTTATCACAAAAGAGTGTTGCAAGGAATCAAATTGCATGAAATTAAATTCATCGGATATGCTTTCCAGATCGAAATGAAATTTACCGCTTGGAAGCTCGGCTTTAAATTAGTTGAAGTGCCTATCATTTTCACAGATCGAACCAAAGGAACCTCTAAAATGAGTAGTGGGATCTTCAAAGAAGCAGTGGTTGGCGTAATTTGGATGAAGGTCAAAAGTTTCTTCAGCCCTTATAAGCTTAATCAAATTTAATTGATTTGATGGGATCCACTTTAGCGATCACCATTACAGGAATCCAAAGTATCGCCGCAGTTAAAACGATTATACCAATATTGATCAAGATTAAAATGGGCCAGTTCCAATCAATTGGTACATAGCTCATGTAATAGCTTTCCGCTTCGAGCGGGATAAATCTGAATTGATCCTGAAAAAATGCGAGTCCTAGTCCCACAGCATTCCCTATCAAAAGTCCACGGCTGAGAATATTAATCCCATTCCAGAAAAATACTCTTCTGATTTGAGCATTCGCAGCTCCCAAAGCCTTAAGCAGACCGATCATTTGGGTTCGCTCCATGATTAGGATAAATAAGATTTCAGCCATATTGAAAATTGCGACAAACCCGATCAAGCCAATAAATACATAGACATTGGTATCAAGTAGCTTTAACCAATCGAAAATTTCCAAATACTTTTCCTGGCTATCGATCAATTTGAGATCGTAATCGATGGCTGATTCGATCTCAGAATAATCAGATTGGAGGTGATCAATGTCCTTAAGAAAAATCTCCATGCCTCCTACTTGGTCGCCAGACCAGCCATTGAGGTTTCGGATAGTTTGAAGCTCTCCAAGAATAATTTTCTCGTCAAAATTCTCCAAATAAGTTCTAAAAATCCCCACGATTTCCACTCGCCTATACCGAGGTGGCTCCTGGACAAAATACAGAGTAATCTTATCACCAACCTTCAAATTCATTTTGTTGGCGATAAAAGAACTAAGCATGACCTCATTGGAAGTTCCCTCCTCAGGGATCTTCAACAATCGCCCTTCTATCAGATAGGATTTAAATCGAATACTGTCAAAATCCTGCCCCACACCTTTCATCAAGACACCTTCTACTTCATTTTCACCTTTAATCAAAGCTGCTTTGTGCGCAAAAGATTGGACTCCAATGATTCGGACTAACTGCTTATAATTTTGAGCAAAATCTGATTTTAAGGAAAAAGGAGATTCCTCAAAATCATTACTCATAGTAAAGCGTTGAACTTGAAAATGTCCTGTAAAACCATAAACTGTGTCAGAAATCGTCTTCTGAAAGCCACCTAAAACCATGAAGGAGATCAGCGAAACCGCAAGCCCCAAAGCAAGACTTCCAACCGCGATTTTATAGATAGTGACTGAAAACCCACCTGAGCCTTTGAAGCTGATTCTTTTGGCGATGAAATAGGAAAGGTTCAATTGACTGCGTTAATTTGTTGAAATACTCCGCAAAATAGCATGAAGCAAATGAAACTCACATCCTTTATTTACATTTTCAGCCTTTCGCTCCTTCTTATTTTTACAGGTGTCGAGTTAAAAGCACAGGATAAAAAAATTCTACCGGCGGCTGACCAGCCAGAACTTTACCTTTCCAAACTTTCTGGAAAGTCTGTGGGAATCGTAGCCAATCAGACGAGTATTCTTACCCAAAGCAATCAGAAACATGTGGTTGATTTTTTATTGGAAAAAGGAATCTCTGTTAAGAAAGTATTTGTGCCCGAGCATGGATTTCGGGGAGTCGCGGATGCTGGTGAAAAAGTGGATAATACGATTGATTCCAAAACCGGACTTCCTATAATTTCGCTTTATGGAAATAACAAAAAGCCAACAGCCGCTCAAATCAAGGACTTAGATCTGATCATTTTTGATCTTCAGGATGTTGGAGTGAGATTCTATACTTATATCTCAACGATGCATTATGTGATGGAAGCTGCTGCAGAAAATGGTGTTCCCGTTATGATTTTTGATCGGCCAAATCCAAATGGAGACTACATCGCTGGTCCAGTATTGAAGTCAGGATTTGAAAGTTTTGTAGGCATGCATCCCATTCCTGTGGTACACGGCTTGACTGTAGGAGAATTAGCAAAGATGATCAATGGCGAAAAATGGCTCAAAGGAGATCTTCAAGCTACTATTGAAGTTATCCCCGTTGGAAACTGGACACATGATATGCGCTACAATCTTCCAGTAAAGCCTTCACCAAATCTTCCAAATGATCTTGCCATCCGGCTTTACCCAAGTACCTGCTTTTTTGAAGGCACAATAGTCTCACTCGGTCGAGGCACGCTTTTCCCATTTCAGACTTATGGTTATCCAGATCCTACTTTCGGAAAGTTTACTTTTACACCAATTTCGATAGATGGAATGTCCAAAACACCACCACTTCAAGACCAAATCTGCTATGGTGTTGACTTGAGAAATGAGCCACTCAATCAACAATTCACTTTGAAATATCTTTTGGATGCCTATCAAAAATCGGGTAAAGGAAAAGCATTTTTTAGCAATTACTTCAATACCCTTGCTGGAACTGATCAATTGAAAAAGATGATTATAGAAGGGAAAACTGCTTTAGAAATTGAGAGTTCTTGGCAAACTGACCTTGACTCTTATAAGAAGTTGAGAGAAAAATATTTGATCTATAAATAATTTGCCTGCAATACCTTAATGCATGTTTATAAAATCGATTGTTTAAACAAATTTCCTAGCTAAGAACTTACCAAAGATGTCCAGATCACTTCGAATCATATATATGGGAACGCCAGAATTCGCTGTTCCTGCCCTTGAATTATTAGTTCAAAATAACTGGAATGTCGTCGGTGTGATCACCGCGCCAGATAAACCAAAAGGTCGCGGGCAAAAGTTGATCCCATCCCCAGTCAAAGAAGCTGCGCTAAAACATGGCTTACATATCCTGCAACCCACCAACTTAAAGTCACCAGAATTCCAAGATGAATTGCTGGCCTTAAAGGCAGATTTACAAATTGTAGTTGCTTTCCGGATGCTTCCTGAAGCAGTTTGGGATATGCCTCCTATTGGCACATTTAATCTCCATGCTTCATTGCTTCCTAATTACCGTGGCGCAGCTCCGATCAACTGGGCGATCATCAATGGTGAAAAAGAAACCGGAGTGACCACCTTTTTCCTCAAGCATGAAATCGATACCGGAAGTATTATTTACCAAGAAAAAGTAGCGATCCTTCCTGAAGATGATTTGGGTTCACTTTATGAAAAACTGATGGAACTTGGGGCAAAACTGGTTTTGAAAACTGTGGAAGCGATTGCAGCAGATGAGGTAGTTGCACTCCCACAAGATGAGTCAAAAGCGATGAATCATGCTCCAAAAATCTTCAAAGAAACAGGAGAAATCAATTGGACGAATTCTGCTAATTCCATTCATAACTTGATTCGTGGACTTTCACCTTATCCTGCTGCTTGGACTTCTTTGGATAACAAAAACTGTAAGATTTTTAAAACTTCGGTATCTGAAAAAAACTTATCAAAAATTGAATCAGGAAACTACAGCTCAGATGGGAAAACATTTTTGAAATTTCAAACTGGAGATGGAAGCTTAGAAATCCTTGAACTTCAACTTGAGGGTAAAAAACGGATGAAGATTGGGGACTTTTTGAGAGGTTACAAACTTGAAAAAAGCATAAAATAATTTCAAATTATGGTTGATTTTTAAGTACTTAAGGTAACTATCTCAATTTTTTAAATAAGTATATTATGAGAATTTTAGTAAAACTAATTTTTTTATCCTTCTTGTTATTTCTATTTCTTTCCTAGCTGAGGCCCAATTCATCAAAAACCTTAAGCAAGCCACTTATAGAGGTATGGAAAATACAGTCGAAAAAAAAAGTCGAGCAAGAAATCGAAAAAATGATTGGCCGTCATCAGCTAGAAAAGCAGTTAGAATGTCTATATATTGAGAAGGACAGTAATTCCCTGATCAATTTCAACATAGAGGAATTGATAAAAGGTCTAGGAGAGGATCTGCCGACAGAGTATTCTTATTAATTTACATGATTTTTAGTTTTTGAATTACAAACCAGTGACGGAAAAGGAAAGTCATTGATATTCAAACCTCCGCACCTCAGAAATTCAAAATGAGTGACTATCCAAATATGATGCTGGCTATGAAGCAACAGTAAATATCTCCCTAATAGTTTTTTATCAATTTGAGGGCTGTTATCTTCAGGAAACAGACTTTTGAAAATGAAAATTTCCCTTATATCCGCTTTGGCAAAAAACAACGTAATCGGTAACAAAAATGCCATGGTCTGGCGATTACCAGTTGATTTTAAGCGCTTTAAATCCATTACTTCCGACCATTATATCCTTATGGGAAGAAAATCTTTTGAGTCACTCGATAAGCCTCTTCCCAATCGAACTCATTTGGTCATCACCAGAAACCCATCCTATCAAGTACCGGAAGGGCATTATGTCTTTGATTCGGTGGAGTCAGCTTTTGCTTTTGCAAATAAGGCCCAAATCGATACACTTTATGTAATCGGTGGTGGAGAGATTTATTCACTTACCCTTCCCCTGGCCGATGAACTTCTGTTGACCGAAGTGGACGCCAGTCCTCATGGAGACGCATATTTTCCAGAATTTGATCATAGTGATTGGAAGGAAACATTTCGGGAATTTCACCCTAAAGATGAAAAGCACGAATTCTCTTTCTCTTTTGTAAACTATAGTCGAATTAAATCCTAACATGTCAAAAAAAACCATTTGGATCACTGGAGCATCTTCAGGAATCGGAGAAGCAGCTGCTTATTACTATAATGCTGAAGGCTATCAAGTGATTCTTTCGGCACGAAATGGTGATAAATTACAACAAGTTAAAGCCCAAAGCACGCATCCCGAAAGTTGCTATGTATTGCCTTTGGATTTGACTGCTATTTCATCTTTTGAGCAAAAAACAACTGAAGCTATCCAAGCCTTCGGGAAAATAGACATCATGCTTCACAATGGAGGAATAAGCCAACGTTCGTTGATTTTTGAAACTCCGCTATCTGTAGACAGAAAGCTGATGGAAGTCAACTTCTTTGGAACAGTAGCATTGACTAAAACTTTACTCCCACATTTTATTACAAACAAATCAGGGCATTTTGGAGTAATCACTTCATTAGTCGGAAAATTTGGAACTCAATTTCGATCAAGCTATGCGGCATCAAAACATGCGCTTCATGGCTTCTTTGAAACCTTGAGATCGGAGCATTTCAAAGATCAAATTAACGTTACGCTGATATGTCCTGGGTTTATCCGTACCAACGTATCAGTAAATGCACTGACCGCCGATGGCACTGCACTCAATGAAATGGATCAAGCTCAAGCAAACGGTATGAGTCCAGAGAAATGTGCCAAAGAAATCTTTGCTGCGATGAAGTCAAAAAAAGAGGAAGTATATATCGGAGGAAAAGAAACCTATGTAGTATATCTTAAACGCTTTTTTCCAGGAGTATTCTCCAAAATTCTCCGAAAGTCAAACGTTCGGTAATAAAAAATTAAAATGAAAGTAGTAAGAGCAGAGATAATAGCCATTGGAGATGAGTTGCTCTATGGACAAATAGTAGATACCAACAGTCATTGGATCAGTCAAGAATTAGATCTAATGGGTGTTAAAGTAGTACGGAAAACAACAGTCGGAGATGATCGAAAGGATGTTTTAGCAGCATTCGAATCTGCAGAAAAGCGAGCTGACATCGTGCTGATCACAGGAGGACTTGGTCCGACAAAAGATGATTTGACCAAGCCATTGCTCGCTGAATTTTTCGGTTGTGATATCATAGAATTCCCCGAAGCAGTAAAGGCAGTCAGTGAATACTTCATTCGAAGGGGAAGAGAAATGACCCCATTGAACATTCTTCAAGGTCATTTACCTGCTTGCTGCACTTACATACCTAATGAAGTCGGGACTGCACCCGGGATGTGGTTCGAGCGGAATGGCACCTTTTGGATGTCTATGCCTGGCGTACCACATGAAATGAAAAAGCTCATAAAGGATTTTGTCCTTCCAAAGCTTCCGGAGATCTTCCCACTTCCTGTAATCCATCATAAAGTAATCAAGACTGTCGGCATCGGCGAAAGCTGGCTAGCTGATTTGATTTCGGATTGGGAAACTGCCTTACCAAGTTCGATTCGATTAGCTTACCTCCCTTCGCTTGGCCACGTCAAACTTAGATTGACTGGTTTTGGGAATTCTAAAGAAGAGTTAGAAAAGGCAATAGATGAGCAGATTGATACCGTAATGCCTTTGATCGGAAAATATGTTTACGGATTCAATACTGAGACTTTAGAAACGGCAATTGCCAAGCTTTTGAAGGCTGAAAAGAAAACCATAGCTTTAGCCGAGAGCTGCTCTGGAGGTTATGTTTCTCACTTGATTACCAGTGTCCCAGGAAGCAGTACTTACTATCAAGGCGGAATCATTCCTTATCATAATCAGTTTAAAAATAAGATTTTGGGTGTCAGCAATGATACCTTGAGCAGATTTGGAGCAGTAAGTGAGGAAACTGTTAGAGAAATGGCGGCAGGTGTTAGAAAGCTTTTCAATTCTGATTTTGGATTGGCAAGTAGCGGAATCGCTGGTCCTGACGGAGGAACGGATGAAAAACCTGTTGGCACTGTTTGGATTGCCTGTGCAATGAATGGACGTGTGGAGACTAAAAAACTCCAGCTCACCCAAGACCGTATGTTGAACATCCAGCTGACTGGCGTGGCTGTTCTTAACATGTTGCGAATTTGTATTTCTCAGAAATAGCAAATAAAATTTTACCTAAAAGGTTTGGGATAGTATTTTATAAAATTTAATTTTAAAAGTTGAAAATAAACCCAATTAAATTATAAAATCATAACCATGGCAAGTGTAGAAATGCTAATGCCCAAAATGGGCGAAAGTATCACAGAAGGTACTGTAATCATCTGGCTAAAGAAGGAAGGAGATTCAATCGAACAGGATGAGTCTGTATTAGAGGTAGCTACTGATAAAGTAGATACTGAAGTTCCATCAATCCATGGAGGAATCTTGAAAAAGATTTTGGTAAAAGAAGGAGATGTGGTAGCTGTAGGAGCTCCCATTGCGATTATTGAAACTTCCGATTCTGAAGCTCAAGCGGCACCTGCTGCTAAATCAAGCCCTAAGAAAGAAGTAATCCAAGTTGCTCAGTCTATAAATACTGGTTTATTGGTGTCCACTGAAGAGCCTAATGACACTGAAGATTCAAGGTTTTATTCCCCACTTGTACAAAGTATGGCAAAGGAGGAGCAAATTCCTTCGATTGAACTATCTAAAATTCCCGGTACTGGAAAAGAAGGCAGAGTAACGAAGCAGGACATGCTGACTTATCTCTCTAATCGGAATAAAAACGGTTCAGCTAGTCTTGCTCAAGGGGCGCCATCTATTTCATCACCGAAAGTTCAGGTAAGTATTTCTGCGTCTGACGAAATCTTCGAAATGGATCGTATGCGGAAAATGATTTCGCAGCGAATGATAGATTCTAAGCGAATTTCCGCCCATGTGACTTCATTTGTCGAAGCAGACATGACAAATATTGTTCTTTGGAGAAACAAGCATAAAGATGCCTATAAAGCAAAGTATGGAGAGGGAATAACCTTTACTCCTTTCTTTATTGAGGCAGTAGCCAAAGCAATCCGCGATTTTCCAATGATCAATATTTCCGTAGATGGAGATCGAATCATCAAAAAGAAGGATATCAATGTAGGAATGGCTGTGGCCTTACCAAGTGGAAATTTAATCGTTCCAGTAATTAGAAATGCTGATCAATTGAACCTAGTCGGCATTTCAAAAAAAGTTAATGACTTAGCAAATCGTGCTAGAATAAATAAGTTGTCTCCTGATGATCTAGCTGGAGGAACTTACACCGTATCGAATGTGGGCTCCTTTGGGAATCTAATGGGTACACCAATCATTCTTCAACCTCAAGTAGCTATAATGGCTGTTGGAGCAATAATTAAGAAGCCTGCTGTGGTCGAGACTCCTACTGGAGACGTGATTGCTATTCGTCATAAGATGTTCCTTTCCCACTCCTATGATCATCGAGTGGTTGATGGGTCTTTGGGAGGAATGTTTGTAAGGCGAGTAGCAGATTATCTGGAAGCATTCGACTTGAATACTTCTCTTTAATAAAAAGGCTTCTAGAATAATGATGTGCCCCCAAAAGTCACACACTTATTGGGGGCTATTTCATTTCGAGCCTTTTTTATTTAACCTTTGACTTTAATCTTGTTGAGCAGTCTTTCAACTTTTCTGCCAGCTCCACTAACCTAATTGGCTTGGTCAAATAATCATTCATACCTGACTCAATCGCTTTCTTCTTATCTTCATCAAATACATTGGCAGAAAGTCCAATAATGTATATGGAAGTATTATGGGGCTTTTTCCGAATCAGCATTGTAGATTCCAGCCCATTTAAAATTGGCATTTGGACATCCATTAGGATCAAATCAAAAATTTGTTCGGAGGCTAATGTGACAGCTTTTTGTCCGTTTTTAGCCACTTTAAAATCATAACCAAGCTGAGCAAGCATTAAATCCATCAGTTGAAGATTTAGGTCATTATCTTCCGCAAGCAAAATCCTTAAAGGATATTCCGAAGCCATTCCAATCCAACTTTGTGGATTTGTGGCAGGGACTTCTTTTAATTTCAGCTGCTCAACATTAACCATTTTGAGCAAAGCTGTAAAAGCAAATTCTGATCCTTCATCCAGCTTACTTGATATAACCAACTCACCACCCATTAGCTCAATTAACCTTTTTGAAATTGCCAAGCCCAGCCCAGTCCCTTGATAGGTCCTAGAGCTAGAGCTCTCAACTTGATAAAAAGGGTCTGTCAGATAAGGTATCAATTCATCAGGAATACCTATACCTGAGTCTTTCACACTAACTTTCAATTGCCATAATTCCTCAGCTATTGGATCGATATCAATAGTTATTTGAACTGATCCATTTTTAGGAGTAAATTTTATTGCGTTTCCAGTTAGATTTAAAAAAACTTGAAGGAGCTTCTCCAAATCACCTTCAACAGCATTTTCTGTTCCCCGCCCAAATGTAATGGCCAAATTTATTTTTTTCTTTAAGGCAAGACCTGATAAAATCAACACATTTTTTTGAAGTTCCGTTTTGGGAATAAAAACACTATTATGGAGATCGATTTTACCTGCTTCAATTTTAGAATAATCCAAGATATCTTTGATAATTCCTAGAAGCGAATTGCCTGAATTCTTTATTATACCAATGTATTCTCTTTGAGTTTCGTTAAGCTCGGTCTGTTCAAGCAAATCAATAATCCCAAGCAATCCGTTCATTGGAGTTCTGATCTCGTGGCTCATGTTTGCAAGAAACTCCGACTTGGCTTTACTGGCTTTGTCCGCTACATCCATAGCTTCCAAAAGTCCCTTTTCCCATATCCGTTGCACAGTGACATCATGGGAGATGGACATTACTTTATCTTCATCTAATGGGAAAAACCGAACCTCATAATATTTCATCTCGCCAGTGAAGCTTGATTTTAATTCTACTGTTTGAATTTCTCGAGTTTTGCTGGCTTTCTTAAAACCATGAACCATGTTTTCAGATAGCGTAGCATCTATCATCACTTCGGAAAGATTTTTGCCAATCAGTTTCATGTTTGGGTCCATTTCAAACCGGGTAATTTTCATTTTAAAATCTAAAATATAACCTTCGTTATCATAGATAAATAAAGTATCGGGAATATTTTCGATAAGCGTACGAAGCCGATTCTCACTCTGTATAAGTTCCTGTCTGCTTTCATATTGATCGGTGATATCTTTACAGATTCCAATCCCCCCATTAAAATTACCAGAAGAGTCAAAAACCAGCTTTTCGAAAATCCTCAATCGAACTTTCCTATTATCAAACGAGATGAAATCATATTCAAAATCTACATACGTTTTATCCGCTTTTAAAGCCTTTTTGACTAAAGATTTAATCACAATTACATCTTCTTGATTTAATTTGTGATTAAAAGTCTCTATAAATTCACTTTTCGAAAGTCCCAAAACTTCACTCACCTCATCTGAAATTCTGGTTATTTTACCCTGAGAATCATGAAAATAAACAAACCCATTGAGCTCTTTTAAGAGTAAATTTTGTTGATCGAAAAGCTCTGAAATCTCATCTGCATTTTTTGAAAGTAACCGTTGAGACTCTAGGTTGCTTTTTAAAGAAAGTGCAAAGAGTATAATAGTTCCAATAATCAATACTATCAATCCAATATAAATCAGGAAGTAAGTATTGTAAATACCGGGGACAATGGATTCAGAATCTGCAATAAATACTAAAGCTGCTTGATCACTAATTGATCCAAAATTAAAAGGATACTGAGTTAGTATACCTTTCTTCGATTCGCCATCAAAATTCCAATCTGATTCATAAACTCCAAGAACACCTATTTTCAAATCAGCTAAAATTCGGGTTGGAACTTGAGATTCTACCGTTATTAACTCATGCTTTGTTCTCATGCTCAAATCCCAAAACTCCCCATTGAGATAGAGTATTTTTTTTCCATTAGGATCGATGTAAAAATTTTCAACAAAATCTTTTGTGAATGCAACAGGATTGAGATGAAAAAATATTCTAAATGGTTGAGTTTTCCCTTGGACCACAAAGACTGATCGTGTAGGATTCAAAACAAGAAACTTGGATAAAGATTTCTTTCGGATGAAATCGTTTCTGAGAGTCCGAGTAAAAAAGATGGTAGAATCATTGAGGTCAACGTAAACCGTGTCAATTAAGTCTGGGTAGTATTTAAATACTCGCTTCACTGCGTCAGTAAGTTTCTCTCCATAATGCTCCGGGTCTAGATCGGAACCTTCCAAATAGTTCATAAGGAGCGTCGAAGATTCTTCAAATTTGTTCAGCTCAAGCTCTAGTCTAGAGGATGCAAGCTCAGTCTGTTTCCTCAAGAACTCTTTTTTAAAGGAAGTTTCTGTGGATATAATTGCATTGAAAAAGCTGGCACCTAATAGAATTATCAAAAAAACTAAGGTCGTACCTATCGCTAGTGTGATAAAAAAACTCTTTCGATAGTTATTGAAAAAATCCATTCCCTTTAAAGATTAACTTCAATAAGGACCCAGTCTATCAAATCAAAGTGGACCATTCGAGCAGATTTGGGGCTATATTCTTCAGAAAATTCAAAAATTGATTTTTCCTTCAGTAAAAATTCATTTGCCATGACCCGAACCTCTTCGTTTTTACTGTTAAAAAGATTGTAATCTGAAATTCGGAAGTTATCCTCTAGTATAATGTCTTTATAGATATAGTTCTTTAATGGAGGAAAGCTTAATACTTCAATCGCTGACGCACCCGCTGCCACGATATCCCCACTTTTCGTAACGATGATAAGGTTTTCATCTTCAGGATTCAGATACCGCGCTATTATTTCATCCACCGTGATATCAATTCCTATCACTGAAAAAAGCTCGTCTTTTTCATAAATCGGATGAATTAACGATAAAATCCAACCTCTTCCAGCAGGGTCTACATAAGCATCTGGAATCCAGACTGGTCCCTTTAAAGGATTATTTTCCTCATTTGCTTCGTAATAAAAATTATACTTGACCAAATCAATATCTGTTGTAGTCAAGTCTTTTGCGTCATATGCGGGAAAAACCCTAGAAACCTGCATCGAAGAATTAGAATAGACCTGAGCAACAAACCTATATTTCTCTTTAATAGCTTTAAAAACTGAATCCAATGAGTTAGTTAACCTTACCTCCTCAAGGGCTTCAGGAAAGCTTGGAGTCTTTTCTGTAATGAGGATAGAACTTAAATTAATGTTTCCACCCGGAACATTTGTAGAAAAACCTCCTTCAAATTCATAAGGATCAGGCTTAGAATTTTTAAGTATACTTTCCCGGCTAACGATAAGACTTTCATTATAATTTTTCAAAAGAACGATTTCATTATTGAGTAATGAAAGTTCCGCTTCGATTTCTTTTACAATGGTAATCAAACTACTGAAATCGTTTTGATTTTTGGACGAATTAGTTTGCTTACAAGAAAAGGATAGGGATATCACAAAAAGTAAAATCAGGCTTTTCTCTTTCATAGTTTTGAGGTTTCCCGAAAATTATAAATTTTCTACCTGAGCACGAAATGAATTCCCCATTTCAGTAAATCTTATTTTTACCTGATCAAAAAACTCGCCGGACCAAAAGCTCTCCAAATCGGACTCTTCCAAGACATCCATTTCACTGACCTTGAAGGTCTGCTCCATAGGTCCGAGTTCGTATTTGAGAATATATTTATTGTTCCAGGAGAAAACACTAATCCGTATTTCCTCCTGAACAAATTCCTTTACAACTCTCATTCAGGTCTTTTTACCTCAGCGGAGAAGCTGATTTTCGATTTCAATGAGGAAACTACGGAGCAATATTTCTCAACCGAAAGTGCCACAACTTTGATAAACTCCTCAGTTGTAGCATCCGGAGATACTAATGTAAACCGCAATTGAATGTCGGTGTAAAATGCGGGTACTCCCTCATTTCGATTCCCTTCCACTTCTACATAGAAATCCGTTATCGTCTTCCGTTTCTTACGCATCATTAATACCGCGTCTACAGAGGCACAACCCCCAACTGCCGAAAGCAACAAATCCATAGGTGATTGGGCTTTCTTCTCTGGGGCATCATACATGTCGATTTGCACCACATTTCCCTGAGGATTGACTGATTCGTATTCGTAGTCCGCTTTCATTCGGACCGTTACATTTCTTTTAGACATCATTATCAAGTTTAAATTTCAAGCAAAGAGAAAAATCTATAATGACATTTAGTTCTTTCTGCTTTCAAATTTTAGAATTCTAATTTCCTTACATATTTCTTCTATACTGCCCTCCTACTTCATAAAGCGCATTGGTAATCTGACCTAATGAGCAATACTTTGCGGCCTCCATCAATTCTGCAAAAACATTTTCATTCTTCACAGCAGCAGTTTTAAGTCGCTGTAGGTGATCGGATACTTTATCAGGATTTGAAGCATGAAGATTTTTAAGGGTTTTGATTTGAGCTTCTTTCTCCATTTGTGTTGCCCGGATCACTTCGCCTGGAGTCACCGTCGGCGAACCATCTGAGGAAAGAAAGGTATTTACTCCAATTATTGGATATTCTCCAGTATGCTTAAGCATTTCATAGTGAAGGCTTTCTTCCTGAATCTTTCCACGT
This sequence comes from uncultured Algoriphagus sp., assembly GCA_963926065.1. GTDB lineage: Bacteria > Bacteroidota > Bacteroidia > Cytophagales > Cyclobacteriaceae > Algoriphagus. The sequence continues at coordinate 16,834 of CAWUWQ010000150.1, read as the reverse complement.
TGGTACATGGTTTCCATTGCTCCTAAAACGCCTCCTCTTTCGGTAATTCGATCAAACTCTACATAAACAGCCTCTTCTATCAAGTCTGTCAATTCCTCTATAATAAAGGAACCTTGAATCGGATTTTCATTTTTCGTAAGTCCCAATTCCTTATTGATAATCAGTTGAATAGCCATTGCACGACGAACTGACGCTTCAGTTGGAGTGGTTATAGCTTCATCATAAGCATTGGTATGCAGCGAGTTGCAATTGTCATAAATCGCATATAGAGCCTGAAGTGTAGTTCGGATATCATTGAAGTCAATTTCTTGCGCGTGCAGCGATCTTCCTGAGGTCTGAATATGATACTTAAGCATTTGAGAACGCTCATTTGCTCCATATTTCAACTTCATTGCCTTTGCCCAAATTCTTCTTGCTACTCGCCCAATGACCGCATATTCGGGATCGATTCCATTCGAAAAGAAAAAGGAAAGATTTGGAGCGAACTGATTGATATCCATTCCACGACTCACATAATACTCCACGTAAGTAAATCCATTGGAAAGTGTCAACGCCAATTGTGTAATCGGATTTGCTCCAGCCTCAGCAATGTGATATCCTGAAATAGAAACAGAATAAAAATTTCGAATACTATTCTCGATGAAATACTGCTGCACATCTCCCATCAGACGAAGCGAAAACTCAGTCGAAAAGATGCAAGTATTCTGTGCTTGATCTTCTTTCAAAATATCAGCTTGAACTGTTCCCCGAACTTTTGCTATGGTATCGGCTTTGATTTTGGAATAAACCTCCTCAGGTAAAACCTGATCACCCGTTACTCCAAGAAGCATTAATCCCAATGCATTATTTCCTGCTGGAATTTCAGCATTGTAAGTTGGTCTTGGAATTCCCTTCGTATCATAGATTTGATTAATTTTTTGATTAATCTCATCCTCCATATCATTTGCCTTGATGTATACTTCACATTGCTGATCAATCGCTGTATTCATGAAAAATGCTGTCATCGTAGCAGCTGGACCATTGATAGTCATGGACACCGATGTCATTGGATCTACAAGATTGAATCCTGAATAAAGCCTTTTGGCATCATCCAAGCAGCAAACATTCACTCCAGAATTTCCGATTTTCCCATAGATATCCAATCGGTAATCTGGATCTTCTCCATAAAGCGTAACTGAATCAAAAGCTGTGGAAAGACGCTTAGCAGCCATGTCTTTGGACACATAGTGGAAGCGCTTGTTGGTACGTTCAGGCCCACCCTCTCCGGCAAACATCCGAGTAGGATCTTCCCCTTCTCTTTTGAAAGGAAAAACTCCAGCCGTGTATGGAAATTTACCAGGCACATTTTCCCGAAGTCCCCATTTCAATAAATCACCCCAAGCCTCATATTTCGGAAGGGAGATTTTTGGAATACGGGAATCCGAAAGTGACTTGGAATAAGTCTGAATCTTGATTTCTTTATCCCTTACCTTAAATACATAAAAATCATCTTGATAGCGCTGCACCTCTTCGCCCCACTCTTCCAGCCATTTCTTGTTTTTTGGGTCAAAGTCAAGTTCTACTTGAGCATAGACTTCCTGCAGTTCTTTGATTAATCTATCTCCGTCCTCAATTTTCAACTTCTGGATAGCTTCGATTGATTTGGAGATACTATACAGTTGCTGTGCAATATCCTTTTGCACTTCAACCCAAGAGTCGTAGTTCCGATTCACCTCGGCGATTTCTGAGAGATATCGAATTCTAGCAGGAGGAATGATATAAATCTTTTCTGAGGTTCCAGCTGTCAATTCAAAGCTACTTTCCCAGCCAGCATGTTTTTCACTGATCTTTGCGATAAGGGCTCGATATAACTGATTCATTCCGGGATCATTGAATTGCGAAGCAATCGTTCCAAAAACCGGAATATCCTCATCGGCAATATCCCAAAGGTTATGATTCCGCTTGTATTGCTTTTTCACGTCTCGGATCGCATCCAAGGCTCCACGCTTATCAAACTTATTGAGTGCAATCACATCGGCAAAATCCAACATATCGATCTTCTCTAATTGAGATGCCGCTCCATATTCGGGAGTCATCACATAAAGAGATAAGTCCGAGTGTTCTATGATTTCTGTATCAGATTGCCCGATCCCAGAAGTCTCCAAAATCACCATATCAAAACCAGCAGCCTTTACCGTATCCACAGCATCCTGAACATATTTGGAAAGGGCTAGATTAGACTGTCGCGTTGCTAAAGACCTCATATAAACCCGAGGATTGTGAATGGCATTCATTCGAATTCGATCTCCTAAAAGTGCTCCACCAGTCTTTCTCTTCGACGGATCCACAGAAATAATAGCAAGCGTTTTATCTTCAAAATCCATCACAAATCGACGAACCAGTTCATCAACCAAGGAGGATTTACCAGCTCCTCCTGTGCCTGTAATCCCTAAAACAGGAACTTTAGAGTTTTTACTTTCTTTTCTTACTTGATCTAAAATAGCTTTAGAGTTTTCTGGGAAATTTTCAAAAGCTGAAATTGCTCTTCCTACATATTCCTTATGATCTCTGTCAAGAATAAATCCTCCAGGTAATTTATCTCCAATTGGAAAGTCACATTGACTGACTAGATCATTGATCATTCCTTGAAGTCCAAGTGCTCGACCATCATCTGGAGCGTAGATTCTGTTTATCCCGTAAGCGTGTAGTTCTTTAATTTCTTCAGGAAGAATAGTTCCTCCTCCTCCTCCAAAAATCTTCACATGGCCTGCTCCTTTTTCGTGAAGCAAATCATACATGTATTTGAAAAATTCAACGTGACCACCTTGATAGGAAGTGATCGCAATTGCTTGTACGTCCTCTTGTATTGCACAATCGACGATCTCCTGTACGGATCGATTATGCCCAAGGTGAATCACTTCACAGCCGGTGGCTTGGATGATCCGACGCATGATGTTAATCGCAGCATCATGCCCATCAAAAAGCGATGCTGCCGTGACGATTCGGATATGGTTTTTGGGTTTGTAAATCTCTTGGGAAGTATTCATTGATTTGGGTAAATCTAGTTGGTTAAGAAAATGGAATTCAAAGCCGTAATTCAATTTTCGAATTGCTTTGCGAATATACAGAATTCGATAAAGACGGCCCTCAGCTAGTGGCAAGAAAACGGAATAATATTTGGTGGTCGGTGAATAGGTTCTTTCAAAATAATTTCTAAAAATCGCAAATGAGATATTTCGACCCTAACCACTAAATACCAAAAATATCTCCAAAGGCATCCATAAAAAATAACCTCGATTGCGTTAAATGAATGTTTATTAGATTGAGAAAAGACTAATAACGGTTTAATTAGAAACTTTATCTATTCCTTCAAAAAAGTAGATTTCTTCTGGAAGGTTTTATAATATTCGGGATCTGTTTAGTTTAGCGATAGATTAACCACCCAAAATTCATGTCTTCAAAAAATTATGCGTTTTTCGTCTCCATCACAGCCGCACTTGGTGGCTTTTTGTTTGGCTTTGATACTGCAGTCATCTCTGGTGCTGAACGAGATATTCAGGAAGTCTGGCAATTAAGCGACTGGTTGCATGGTCTAGCAATCGCTTCGGCTCTTTATGGTACAGTCATCGGAGCGCTGTTCGGGGGATTTCCTGCAGATCGATTTGGTCGAAAGAACAGCTTACTTTGGATAGGCTTGCTTTATTTCGTTTCTGCTTTTGGTTCTGCCATGGCTTGGGATGTAACCTCTTTTACCATTTTTAGATTTATCGGGGGATTGGGAGTTGGTGCTTCCTCAGTCGTTGCACCGATGTATATTTCTGAGATCGCCCCGGCAAAAAACAGAGGGCTTCTAGTTGCCTTGTATCAATTCAACATTGTCTTTGGAATTGTCATCGCTTATGTTTCTAATTATCTGATTGGAACTGCTGAGCTTTCTCAACAATGGCGCTGGATGCTAGGTGTAGAAGCTATTCCAGCACTGATTTATTCGGTCATGATTTTTAGAATTCCAGAAAGCCCAAGATGGCTTATTGGAAAATTCAATGATGTAGCACAGGCAAGGGTCATTCTAACTAGAACTGATCCTGAAGGGGTAGAAGAAGCTATCCGTTTGGCTGTAGAAGAGGAAAAGAAAATGAAACAGAAGGGAAGTTTCTCAGCTATTTTCGCCAAACGCTTTTTACCCACCACCATCCTTGCGATTATGATTGCCTTTTTCAATCAAGTATCCGGAATCAACGCTATTATTTACTTTGCCCCAAGGGTCTTTGAGATGGCCGGGATCTCAACAGAAAACGCTTTGATATCAACCATTGGGATCGGGATAGTCAATCTTATCGGAACCTTTTTCGGCTTGTATTTGATTGACCGAATTGGGCGAAAGAAGCTGATGTATATCGGCTCATTCGGATACATCATATCACTCTCCTTGATGGCTTATAATTTTCTTGGGCCGGGCATTCCATCCTTTTGGTTACCAATTTTTGTCTTTGGATTTATTGCCTCTCACGCCATTGGACAAGGATCGGTGATTTGGGTATTTATTTCTGAAATGTTTCCAAATGATCTTCGAGCCTATGGTCAATCCATCGGTTCATTTACCCATTGGATTCTCGCCGCTTTGATCGCAAACGTGTTTCCATTTTTCGCCAACCAATTTGGACCTGGTTACATCTTCGCTTTCTTTGGGCTGATGATGGTCTGGCAGCTCTTCTGGGTTCGATTCAAAATGCCGGAGACGAAAGGAAGATCCCTGGAAGAAATTCATCAAAACATTCATTAAATCATGAAAAGTAAGGTTGTAATATTTGGAGAAATGCTCTGGGATTGCTTACCTGCAGGAGCTGTTCCGGGCGGCGCACCGATGAATGTGGCGTTGAATCTGCATCAATTAGGTTTGGATTCTAATTTGATTTCTGCTGTTGGAAAAGACAGTGATGGGGAAAATCTCTTAGACTTTTTGAGGATGTTTGAACTGCCTTTGAACTTAATTCAAGAAAGCGAAACTCATGAAACCTCTAAAGTATTGGTGGATGATTCCGACAAGGAAAACATCAAATACAACATAGTCTCTCCGGTTGCTTGGGATTTTATCGAATGGAATAATGAAATTGATTTAGCAGTTTCGGAGGCTGATGCCTTCGTATTCGGTTCCCTTGGGGTTCGTAATCCAAAAAGTCTAAGTACACTTCTCAAACTTCTTCAGCATCAAGTAGTACGAATCTTTGACGCCAATCTTAGACCCCCTTTTTATGACTTTGAAGTCATTGAAAAACTTTTAGGCTTTGCAGATATTCTAAAAATCAATGACGATGAGTTGGTGGTGTTTGCAGATTACTTTAATGTTGATCCGAGCGTAGAATCCGTTTGTGCTTACTTAGACAAACACTTTCCAATGGACTTGATCTGCATCACAAAAGGCTCAAAGGGAGCAGTGATTTATCAAAAGGGTGAAATGATTTCCCATCAGGGCTATAAAGTTCGAGTGGAAGATAGCATCGGCGCTGGAGATGCATTTCTCAGCGGTTTTATCAAGAGCTATCTCGAGGAAAAAAGTTTAAAAGAGACGCTTGATTTTGCTTGTAAGGTGGGGGCTTTTGTTGCGACTAAAAAAGGGGGAACTCCACGCTACACTTTGGAAGAAATATAAAAATATTCACGAACTGTCACTCAAAAGAATGAATTCAAGGAGATGCTTATAATATTCGGGTCATTCATTACAAATAAAACTAGCCTGGAGAAATATGAGTCTAATGCCTAAATGCTACAGGCAGACTTGAAAAAGTCTTTCTCACTTACTTTACTTTGTGGCTTTTCTCCCAACTTTAGTGTCCTTGGCTGTTAATCGACTTTAAAAAAAAATTAAAATCCTGCTCTTATTTTGTCTGCCACTTCAGTTAATTCTTCTTTACTGAGTTTCAATTTCGGTCTGGTAAAATTAATATCATCCATCGTTCGAAGTGGTACCAAGTGAATATGTACATGGGGTACTTCTAGCCCTATTACAGCCATTCCAATTCTAGTACATTTAACAGTTTGATCCATCACTTTGGCAACTTTTTGGGCAAATAAATGCAGCCCAGTCAAAGTCTCAGTGTCCAAGTTGAAAATATAATCCACCTCCTTTTTAGGAACAACCAATACATGTCCTTTGACAAGAGGCATAATATCTAGAAAAGCGATAAAGTCAGCGTCCTCAGCAATGATTTCTGCTGGAATCTCTCGGTTAATGATTTTAGTAAATATTGAAGCCATGGGTTCTAAAAAAAAATCCCGGTTTACACCGGGAATTGGATTAATATGTAATATCTAAGATTTCGAATTGAAGCATTCCGGCTGGAGCATTAATTTCAGCAATATCACCTTTTTTCTTACCCACAAGGCCTTTTCCAAACGGAGAACCCAAGGAGATTTTTCCAGCTTTCAAATCTGCTTCCTCCTCTGATACAAGAGTATAAGCGACGGTCATCCCATTTTTTACATTCTTTATCTTCACGGTACTTAAGATTCCCACTTTCGAAGTATCAATAAGAGACTGGTCAAAAATCCGGGCATTGCCAACAACAGCTTCTAACTTTGCAATTTTCAATTCCAAATGTCCTTGGGCATCTTTTGCTGCATCATATTCTGCATTTTCACTAAGATCACCTTTATCCCTTGCTTCTGCGATTTGTTTTGCAATATCCTTCCGACCTCTTCCTTTAAGATCCTGAAGTTCATCTTTCAACTTGCGTAGGCCTTCCTCTGTGTAGTATTGTAATTGTCCCATGGTTAATTCTATTAGTAAGCCTTTAAAAACAAAGTAACGGTCCCGCGACGGGACCGTTACTTGATATCTAAACTTATTTGATAACAAAAATATAAAATCTCGCTTCATAAAACAAAGCCTTCAAGATTATTCAAGGCCTGATTTTGGTTTAAAACCAATTCTTTTTGATGTCAGTGTAAATGGCTTCAACCGTAAGAAACACTCATAATTCCTCGTGGAAAAATTACTGATTCAAATAAAATCATTTACTAGGTCGTGGACTAATTTTTTAAATACCAATACATTTTAGCTTTTTGAGAGGAAATTTCTACTTCTTAAAATAATTTTAGATCTGCACTTCTTCGATTTTCGATTGACAAAAATGACGGTTCAATGAAAATAGTTTCCACCAAAAATATTGTGAAGAAAGGAAAACGAACCCTAGTTGGAAGTTTTGAAAAGCGAAATGGAATAACCAAAAAAAGTATTTCTAATGAAAGTCAAGTACAAACCTTGAAGCCTATTGTTTTAAAAAAAGTGACTTTCTTAGGAACAGATCAAGAACTTTAAGATCACCACCTTTTTATCCAAATGATTTCTTAATCTTTTTGACCAAAACCTGATTGATCTTCTCATAGGATTCAAAAGTCCAACCGGCCACATGGGGAGAAAAAAGCACCGTATCTCGAGCTGCTAGTTTCTCAAAACCGACCTTTTGGGTAGGGCTAAATTTTTTGAACTTCTCATTCTCTAGGACATCCAAAACCGCTCCTTTTAAAACATACTGATCTAAAGCAGTATTCAGGGTTTGAAAGCTAATCACCTCTCCACGCGCGGTATTTATTAGCCAGAATGGGTTTTTAAAGCTTTTTAATTCAGCTAGGGAAAGAAAATCTTTGGTTTCAGCAGTAAGAGGCACATGTACACTTAGAATATCAGCTTTTGATTTTAACTCATCCCACGAAACTTCTTTGATGAATTTATTCCCAAAACCAGTCTTGTATTTGTCATAGGCTAGGACTTTAACTCCAAATCCCTTCAGCCTTTTGGCAAAGGCTTTCCCCATATTACCGAAACCCAAAATCCCGACGGTCTTACCTTTTAGCTCTACCCCTCTATTTCCGTCACGATCCCAGATGCCATTTCTAATTTCCAAATCAGCTTTTTTGAATTGATTAAATAAAGCCAATAGCATCCCCAAAGCATGTTCAGCTACAGCATCTCGATTTCCTTTTGCTGCATGAAAAAGCTTAATATTCTTGTTTTCAAGGTATTCCAAATCAATCTGATCTAGTCCCGCTCCTGCTCTCCCGATGAATTTTAACTGAGTAGCTTTAGAAAGCAATTCCAGATCCATTGGAGTTTTTGAACGGATAATCAAACCTTGATATTGATCCACCTGCTCGAGTATTTCCTCTCGAGTGATTTTTGGCAAATAAACAGCCTCATGTCCAAGCTCCTCAAGCAAGGGGATAATCCCCTCATGCATCTCATCAATTATCAGAATTTTCATAGGGAAGATTAGATGTTAAGTAGCGACATCGCTACTAAGAAATAGACAGCCAATCCTAATAAATCATTGGCAGTAGTAATAAATGGACCAGATGCTAGTGCAGGATTAATCCCTATCTTATCCAAGACAATCGGTGTAATGGTTCCCATGAATGAAGCCAATAACACAACTGAGAATAAGGCAATTGAAACCACCAAAGCAAACGCCACTTCACTACGATAGAAAAAGACAACAGCTCCGAAAACGAAAGTGGCTAGGATGATACCATTTAAAATAGCCACCAAAAAAACTTTGATAAAACGCCTGGAAAGCGAATCGTCAAAGATTGATTTGTTAGCAAGTGATTGGACTACAAGGGATGAAGATTGAATTCCAACATTTCCCCCGGTTGCAGTGATCAAAGGGATAAAGAAAGCAAGGGCGGTGACTTTACTCAAGCCTTCTTCGAAAAAACCAATGAATCCAGCCCCCAAAAGACCCCCTACTATCCCGATCAAAAGCCAAGGAAGTCTCGCCTTGGAAAGCTTGAATACCGAATCATATTCATCAACCGTATCAGAGATTCCGGTCATTGCCTGAATATCCTCCTCAGCTTCTTCCATGATTATATCAAGGATATCATCGACCGTAATTCGACCAACCAATTTATTTTTTGAATTGACTACTGGCACAGATTCCAAGTCATATTTTCGCATGATCTCTGCCACTTCCTCCTGATCCATATAAGTGGGAACAGAGATTACTTCATCTTCGTAGATATCCTCAATTTTCGTCCCTTCAACGGCTAGAACTATTTTTTTTAAGGACACACGTCCCAACAGTATCTGACGATTATTTACCACATAGATGGAAAAGATTTTATCTACATTTTCGGCCTGTCTCCGGATTTCATTAATCGTCTGGACTACGTTCCAATTCTTGTTAGCTCGGATGTATTCCTTCGCCATGATACCTCCAGCGGTATCTTCATCGTATCTGAGGAGTTCAAGAATCTGATCCGATTTGACCTTATCCTGAAAGTAGCTAATGATATCCTCACGATCTCGTTCTGCAAATAGATTGAGAATATCTGCACCATCATCAGAATCCATCATTTCTATATAGGTGGCCTTCTCAGATGCTTGCATTTCTTTCAGAACTTTAGCAAGCGTATCGTCCTCCAACTCAATGAGTATATCCGCTGATTGCTGAGTTTCTATACTTCGAATCACATAAAGCGATTCATCAAAAGAAAGCTCTTCGAGTAGCGCTGCCACATCCGCCATATTCACCCCATCGAAGGACTCTCGAATGAATTCAAAGTCTTCTGCTTCAATAGCTACTTGGAGACTTTCCAAGTATTGTTTGGACAGTTCAAATTGCTTAATGATTTCCACGAGCAGCTTCGATTGTTTGGGTGAGGAATATAAAATCAGCGACGTCAAGCTGTTCTGCTCGCTTGTCAAGGATTGGATGTGTATTGAATTCTGCCGGCAAATTAAATGGCTTCAAACAATTCCGGAGTGTTTTTCGCCGATTTCCAAAACCAGCCTTTACCACTTGTTTGAAGAGTTTTTCATTACAGTCGAGTTTTTCGACATTGTTTCGCACAAGACGAATCACCCCTGAATTTACTCTTGGAGGCGGATCAAAAACCTCAGGAGGAACAGTGAACAAATATGAAATATCATAATACGCCTGAAGCAATACCGATAAGATTCCATAGTCCTTATTTCCTTTTGGGGAAGCAATTCGCTCGGCTACTTCTTTCTGAAGCATACAAACTACTTCGGTAACTTGATCTTTGACTTCGAGAACTTTAAAAAAAATCTGTGAAGAAATATTGTAAGGAAAATTACCCGTGATGGCATATTTTTCTTTAAAATATTCTTCCAGGTTCATTTTCAAGAAATCACCTTCGATTATCCGATCAGTAAGATCTGGATACTTCTTTTTCAAGTAGGAAATCGAATCTCTATCTATTTCGATCATGAACAATTCCAGAGGCTGATCCTTCAGAAAGTCAGTCAAGACCCCCATCCCTGGACCTATTTCCAAAACTTTATCAGCCCCATGATGTCCAGTGACAGCCTGTGCTATCCGCTCAGCTATGCTTAGATCAGTTAGGAAATGTTGACCCAAGTGTTTCTTAGCTTTGACTTTTTCCATCATATCGCTCTGATATTTTTTTATAAATTGCGTCATAAAATTAATGGAATATTCCTAAAGGTCTAACCAAGATCTTTAGATCCAACCAAACGAATCGGGCTATTCTAGGCCAATCAGTATGAATCAAAAAAAGAAAAGATCCATTTTAGGGATTAGTATCGGGGATTTAAACGGGATCAGTGTAGAGGTAGTCATGAAGAGCCTATCGGATAATCGGGTCTATAAATCAGTGACTCCTGTAATTTATGCACATGGAAAGGCCTTGACTTTTTATAAGAAATTACTTGATCTCGACCAATTCAATTTTTCGCAGATCAGAAACCTTGATGAGGTGCAGCATCGAAAAATCAATGTGATCAATGTGACCGAGGAATGCCCTGAGATTATTCCTGGTGCAGAAACTCAAGAAGCAGGGAAATTTGCATTGACAGCACTTCGGATGGCCGTGGATGACTTGAAAGAAGGCAGAATCCAGGGATTGGTTACCGCCCCTGTCAATAAAAACAATATTAATTCAGAAGAACTGCCTTTCGTAGGTCATACAGAATTCATAACTCAAGCTGTAGGGAAATCTGACAGCTTGATGTTGATGGTTGCGGAGCGATTTAAAGTTGGTCTAGTTACTGGACACATCCCGATTAGTAAAGTATCAGAGTCTATCACAAAAGAGCTAATCGTAAAAAAGGCAAACCTATTATTGGAGTCATTGAAAAATGATTTTGGAATAGGCAAACCAAAAATTGCTATTCTAGGATTAAACCCACACGCAGGCGAGGATGGATTACTTGGTTCCGAAGAAGAAAACGTGATCAAGCCCACAATCAATGAATTGAAAGATCAAAACAAGTTAGTCTTTGGGCCATATCCAGCTGATGGTTTTTTTGGAATGGGTCATCATATTAAATTTGATGGGGTTTTGGCGATGTACCACGATCAGGGATTAGTGCCTTTTAAGACCATCGCATTCAGTACTGGCGTTAATTTTACTGCAGGACTTCCTGTAATCCGGACCTCTCCAGATCATGGGACTGCCTATAATATTGCTGGAAAAAACATCGCAGATGAAGGTTCGATGCGCTCAGCGCTATATCTAGCAATCGATATCATCCGACAGCATCACCCTGAGGAAGAGGAGGATTAATCAATTTGAGACACATTTAAAACACTTTACCAAAGATTATTTTAAATTCTCTTTTATCCTTATCTAAAATTTACTTAAATTTGCGCTCTTAAATCAAGGGGAGGTATCGTGAAATTCTTAAGAACATTTGATATTGAGGTCATTAAGTTTCTGGAGGGTAAGTACGAAATTGATTTTGAAATTGGAAAAGAGTTTTTTCAGCATTTCGAAGACAATGAACTACTTGATGAAGGCATCTTGACTGTAAGAGTCTTGATGGACAAAGGAGCAAATCTGATAGAAATGAATTTTCTGATTACAGGGGAAGTAAAACTCATCTGTGATCGTAGTCTCGAAGAGTATTTTGAGCACTTGGAAATAACTGAGAAAATTCTTTTCAAATACGGAGAGGTAGAAGAAGAGGTTAATGAAGAGGTTTACATAATCACACGTGACACTTCTAAAATTAACGTGGCTCAGTTTATTTATGAGTTTATTTTGCTGGGTCTTCCTGCAAAAAAAATTCATCCCGATCACCGAACTGAATTTGACGAAGAGGATTTTGAAGCAGAAGGCACCTACGCTTACATTGATGGAGATTATGATAACGACTCCGACGAAGATTCGTCAGGTGATCAAGATCAAAAAGAAGAAATTGCAGATCCCAGATGGGAATTATTGAAAAAGTTAAAAAACAAGGAACAATCATAAACCACACATAAAATGGCACATCCTAAACGAAAAATTTCGAAAACCAGAAGAGATAAAAGAAGAACGCATTACAAGCTTGAGGCTCCAGGGCTAGCTAAATGTCAGACTACTGGTGAAATGCATTTACCTCACAGAGCTTTCTGGCTTGACGGTAAGCTATACTATAAAGGTCAAGTAATCATTGAGAAGGAGATTTTAGCCTAATCAACATTTACCCCTCATTACAAAAATCCATTCGAATCTATCGAGTGGATTTTTTTTTTTGACATGCAGGAAAGCTTTCCTATTAAATTTTTAATTAAGGAACTGTTACCAAATTGTTTTGGTGGTGACTGACAATTATAATATTTTTGCCTTCCTTACAGGATAAAGTACTTTCCTAAAACCTAATTTAAATTGAATCTTACTTAAGATTAATTTAACATAAAACCTCCAAAATGGGCAAAATCAGAGCCATGATTACCGGAATCCAAGGATATGTTCCGGATTACGTCTTGACCAACAAAGAACTTGAAAAGCTAGTAGAGACAAATGATGAGTGGATTTTCTCCAGAACTGGCATAAGAGAACGAAGAATTTTAAAAGGAGAAAATCAGGGAAGTTCCGTTATGGGCTCAGCAGCCGTAAAGGGTCTTCTTGAAAAAACAGGAACTGATCCATTGGATATTGACTTGATCATCTGTGCTACGGTGACGCCTGATATGCCATTTCCAGCTACTGGGAATATTATCGCAGATAAAGTTGGTGCAAAAAATAGCTACAGTTTCGATGTGGCTGCCGCTTGCTCAGGTTTCCTTTTTGCTTTAAATATGGGCAGCCAGTATATCCAAACAGGTACGCATAAAAAAGTAATCATCGTGGGCGTAGATAAAATGTCTTCTATAGTCGATTACACGGACAGAACTACTTGTATTCTATTTGGTGATGGAGCCGGAGCTGTATTGTTGGAGCCAACCACGGAAGAGTTTGGGATTATGGACACAATTCTGAAATCTGATGGTTCCGGAGCTCCCTATCTACATATGAAAGCTGGAGGAAGTGCAAGACCTGCCACCATCGATTCTGTGATGGCAAAAGAACATTTTGCCTATCAGGAGGGTGCATCGGTATTTAAGTTTGCAGTCACCAACATGGCAGACGTCAGTGCTCAGGTAATGGAGCGCAATGGACTGAAAGGTGATGACGTGTCATGGCTAGTTCCACATCAAGCAAACAGGCGCATCATTGATGCAACAGCTAATCGAATGGGAATCGGCCAAGATAAGGTCATGATGAACATCGAGAAATACGGAAATACCACCGCTGCGACTATCCCATTGTGTCTTTGGGATTATGAGAAGAAATTGAAAAAAGGTGACAACTTAATATTGGCAGCATTTGGTGGAGGCTTCACTTGGGGAGCTATTTATTTGAAATGGGCCTATGATCCAAAATAAAATTTAGATTAATAAAAATAATTATGGCAAGTACTGCAGATTTTAAAAACGGACTATGCCTGGTGATGAACAATGATATTTTCACAATTGTAGAATTTCAGCATGTCAAACCAGGTAAAGGAGCAGCATTCGTAAGAACAAAAATGAAAGGGTTGACCAGCGGTAAAACTTTGGAAAAAACTTTCAACGCAGGAGAAAAAGTAGAAACTGCACGTGTGGAAAAGCGTCCTCATCAATTTTTATACAAAGATGATTTTGGCTACAACTTCATGGATACTAACACCTTCGAGCAAATTTCTATTGAAGAAAAATTGATTGAACGATATGATTTATTAAAAGACGGTCAGTTAGTAGACATCTTGATTCATGATGAGACAGAGACTCCACTTTCAGTAGAGCTTCCTCCGTTTGTAGAATTGATGATCACTTACACTGAGCCTGGTATCAAAGGAGATACTGCAACTAATGCCACTAAACCAGCGACATTAGAAACTGGAGCTATTGTAATGGTCCCGCTATTTGTAGAGCAAGACATCATGATCAAGGTGGATACACGAGATAAATCCTACTCCGAAAGAGTGAAATAAGTTCGAAAAAGCCTTTTGATTTCCTTAAATTTCTCGGCTTTTACGTTTTTAAACCCAACCTATAATTTGCCCTGAGCAAACAAAAAATCCAACTTATGAAAGCAAAAGAGATTCAGGAATTAATCGATTATATTTCAAATTCGGGCCTCGCTGAGGTCAAAATCAAAACAGATGAGTTTGAACTTTCTATAAAAAAATATGCGGACCAGTCTGGTACTCGCTATGTAGAATCCGCTCCGACACAAATTGTGGCACCTGCAGCGCAAGCTATTGCCTCAGCAGCTGCTACGCCAGCAGCACCTGCTGCTACCCCATCCAATCTGGTGGAAATCAAATCTCCAATGATTGGCACTTTTTACCTAACGGCAAATCCAGAATCTCCTGCTTTCGTCAGCGAAGGTGATGTGATCAAAGCTGGAGAGACAGTCTGTATCATTGAGGCAATGAAACTATTCAATGAGATAGAATCTGAAATTTCCGGGAAAATTGTAAAAATCCTTGTGAGCAATGCCAGCCCAGTGGAGTACGATCAGCCATTATTTTTGGTAGATCCAGCAGGTTAATTATCAATCTTAATTAGAATACCGTGTTTTCAAAAATATTAATTGCAAATAGAGGCGAGATTGCTCTTAGAATCATCCGTACCTGTAAGGAAATGGGGATCAAGACCGTTGCAGTCTATTCTACTGCAGATAAGGACAGCTTACATGTGCGGTTTGCAGACGAAGCCGTTTGTATTGGACCCGCTCCAAGTAAGGACTCGTATCTGAATATTCCCAGAATCATAGCCGCAGCAGAAATCACCAATGCGGATGCAATCCATCCCGGCTATGGCTTTCTTTCCGAAAATGCTGAGTTTTCCAAAATCTGTGAAGAATATGGAATCAAGTTTATTGGGGCAAGTGCAGACATGATCAATCAAATGGGCGATAAGGCAACTGCTAAAGCGACTATGAGAAAAGCTGGAGTGCCAACTATTCCAGGTTCAGAAGGAATCTTGTCATCCATCGAAGAGGGAATAAAAATCGCCACTGAAATGGGCTATCCTGTTATTTTAAAAGCTACAGCTGGTGGTGGTGGTAAAGGTATGCGTATCGTTAAGGAAGAAAAAGGATTCAAAAAGGCATGGGATGATGCCCGAATGGAGTCTGGGGCATCATTTGGCAATGATGGTTTGTATCTAGAAAAATACGTAGAGGAGCCGAGACATATCGAAATCCAAATTATCGGAGATAGGACAGGCAAAGCTTGCCATCTTTCGGAGCGAGATTGCTCAATCCAACGAAGACATCAAAAACTTGTAGAAGAGACCCCTTCCCCTTTCATTACAGATGAACTTCGCGAAGCGATGGGCAAAGCTGCTATCAAAGGTGCTGAGGCGATTAAATACGAGGGAGCTGGTACCATTGAATTCTTGGTGGATAAGGATCGGAATTTCTACTTCATGGAGATGAATACTCGAATTCAAGTCGAGCATCCTATTACCGAAGAAGTAACTGATTTTGACCTAATAAAAGAACAAATCAAAGTTGCTGCAGGTGAACTTATCAGCGGAAGAAACTATTATCCAAAGCTTTTTGCGATGGAATGCAGAATTAATGCAGAAGATCCTGCTCATGGATTCAGACCAAGTCCAGGGAAGATTCAAAATCTTCATATTCCAGGAGGCCGAGGCGTAAGAATCGATTCACATGTGTATGCAGGGTATGTGATTCCGCCTAATTATGACTCCATGATTGCGAAGCTTATTGTAAGCGGACAATCCAGAGAAGAAGTTATCGTGCGAATGAAACGGGCATTAGAGGAATTTGTGATCGATGGAATTAAGACTACTATCCCATTTCATATTGCCTTGCTGAATGATAAGAAATTCAATGAAGGTGACTTTACCACCAAGTTCCTAGAAGACTTTGACTTTTCAGTCATTAAGAAATAAACTTAAGCCAGCTTCAAAAAGCTGGCTTTTTTCTTTTTGAGGAAATAAATTTTTTAAAGAAAAGACAACAACCCCTTTTTGCTAGGATCCAATCAATCGGTTTCCCTATCCAATAGCAATATTTTTTTAGAAAAAAAATAGGGATAGAACTCAAACTTTATTGAATTTTTAGTCTAATGCATGACGCGATTGGCTGCAATTATACCTATATTTTGTTGTCCGTTTCCAATTAAAGAAATGAAATCAATCCTAAATATTAGCCACTCTTTCCTGTTATTTTTCCCGCTACTAGTATGGAATTGCACATCTGAAAAAGGCGATGCTGTCCTTTTGGCTAAGGGAGAGCAGGTAAGTTATAATTTTCATATCCGCCCTATTCTATCAGACAAATGCTTTGCATGCCATGGGCCAGATGCCAATAAGCGTGAATCTGAGTTCAGATTGGATACCGAAGAAGGTGCTTTCGCTGCCTTGAAAGAATCAAAGGGAAAATTTGCTTTGGTTGCTGGAAATATTGAAGAATCGATGCTTTACCATCGAATCACTTCTGAAGATCCCGGAGAACTGATGCCGCCACCAGAATCAAATCTTTCACTTTCATCATCTGAGATCGAATTGATCAAAATTTGGATAGCACAAGGAGCTAAATATGAACC
>CAWUWQ010000149.1:0-6336 GCA_963926065.1 uncultured Algoriphagus sp. | reverse complement strand
GTATGGATTATTGCTTCGATAAACATCCCTGGTACTAGCATAGATTCTTTCGATTCATCTTTCAAATCTGCGTGCACATTGATTTGTCTTGCCTCATTGATTGACTGCCCCACCATAAATACTTCTGCGATCAATGTTTCTGAAGAAATCTCAGGAATGCGAACTTCTACTACTTGCCCTTTTTTAATACGTGTTACATCTTTTTCAAAGACCACCAATTCCATATGCAAATGCTCCTTACTCATCAAGCTCACCGCTACATCTCTAGGCTGTATATAAGCTCCAGGAACAACATTTATAGCTGTCACAAATCCCGCAATGGGAGAATATATAGGCACTTTGGATCGGATTGATTCAGGCTGGAGCTCTTCTCCATTGATTCGAAGCAACCCCAATTGACGCTTCAAGCTTTCTGCTTTTGCTCTTGTGCCTTGGTAATCTGCCTCTGCTTTCAGATAGTTTTTTTGAGAAGCAATCTGCTCGCCAAAAAGTGTCTTTTGTCGATCATATTCAGCTTTGAGATAGCTCAACTGGCTTTTTGCCTCCAGATAGTTTTGTTGCAGCAGAATGAATTCAGGATTTTCAAGGTAAAATAGCACCTCCCCTTTTTTGACAGACTGGCCTTCTAGCAATTCCATCCCACTTACATAGCCACCGTAGAAAGTTGTCACTTCTTGCATATTCTCCACTGGCACTCTAACTGCACCTTGAACAGTAATCTCCTCAGAAAATTGACTGGTATCCATTTTGCCCCAGGCCATATTCATCGAATTAAATTGATCCGAAGTCAACATAATTGTTCCCTCTTCGCTAGAAGCTTTACTTATTTCAATACCAGCGATTTCGGATGACTGTTGACCGCAAGAATAGGTGAAAATCGTGGCTAGAAGCACAAGAGTTAATCGGAAGGAAAGTATTTTGGTCTTCATCAGTCGATCAGGTAATTTATTTTCAAAATAATGAGTTCGTGTTCGTATCTGCTTTGCAGGTATTGAAGTGTAATATTTCTAGAGTTTTCCAGCAGCTGTGCATATTGGAGAAAATCAATTTCTCCCTCTTGATAGGATAGCTGTGCTTGTTGGATCAATTGCTCAGCAAGTAGCCTCCCCTCATCTTTATAGTAGCGGATGACTTGCTCTTGCTGGATCAATTGAGTTTGCAATTGGCTGTAGTTACTTCGAATCCTGTTTTCGTAACTTTCAGATTCCAGCGATATCTGGTCTTGCTGCAATTGAGAGGATTTAATTTGGGCTCGATGGGAACCGAAAAACAAAGGGATTGCTAAGCCGGTTTGAAAACCAGGGTAAACTGCTGCATTGGGGCCTGGGTTGGTGCCACGGAATAAATCAATTGAGATATCGGGAAGCAATTTTCGTTTTTCAACCTGCACCTGATGAGCTGCTTGAATAGCCACACCCTGATAATATTGTACTCCTGGATGTGAACTCCAGTCTTCTTGGTTATCCAATTTCAAATCAGTCTTGGCTCGACTTACTTCCAAATCATCCTCCCAGTTTAATTGAAGCTTGAGTTGGTCTAAGGCTACTTTGTAATTTTGATTTGCCTCGGATTTTTTGAGCTTAATCTCCTGAAGTTTTCCAGCTGCGGTCAATTTTTCCAGATAGTTTGTTTCCCCTGTTTCAAATCTTCTGCTTGCCGCATTGGCAAAAACAGCATAAAGACTATCCAAGAAATCATAATTATCACTCAGGCTTTGAAAATACTGTACTGTCAAGAAAGCCTTACTCACTTCACCTCGAACCCTCATTTTCTCAAGTTCTGACTCTTGCTGTCGAATTAACGCCTGGTCTTGAAGCACATTTTTCTGAGCAGCATACAAGGAAGGGAATGCAAAATGCTGACTTACTCCCCAAACTCGGTTGTAAACTCCGTTTTCAGCGATATTATTTTTATCGATTCCATAGTAAACAGTAGTTTTATCCACATTCCAACCTGATTCTTGTCTGGCCATCGCAACTTCAGTAGATTTTTCTGCAGCTTGGATTCTGAGATTTCTTGCCTCAGCTAGCTCCAGCGCTGTTTCCAAAGTTAATGGCGTCGATCTTTCTTGTGCCATTAGCGGAGCTGCAAAAAAGAGTAGAATCAATGTGGTGATCACTTTTGAATTTAATCCACTCTTCTCTTTTTTCTCTTTGAAAAGCACGTATAACACAGGTAAAACAAATAGCGTCAAGAATGTAGCTGTGAACAAACCTCCGACTACTACCGTAGCCAAAGGCCGTTGAACCTCTGCTCCAGCAGAAGAGGAAATTGCCATTGGTAGAAATCCTAAAGCCGCAGCAGAAGCAGTCAGTAAAACTGGACGTAATCGCTCCTTGGCTCCAATTAAAACAAGGTCTTTAAGATTGGTGAACTTCGATTCCATGGATTTAAAATGTTCGATTAGTACTATACCATTCAACACCGCGATCCCAAACAAGGCAATAAATCCTACGCCGGCAGAGATACTAAAAGGCATATCTCGAGCCCAAAGTAGAAACACACCTCCAATAGCAGAAAGGGGAATCGCTGAATAAATCATAATCGCATCCTTAGCTGATGAAAAGGCAAAATACAAGAGCACAAAAATCAAGAATAAGGCGATCGGAACTGCTATTATCAAGCGACTTCGGGCCTGTTGAAGATTTTCAAATTGCCCACCATAGCTAACACTGTAACCTTCAGGTACATCAATTTTGTTTGCTACAATAGCCTGAATATCATCCACCACGGACTGTAAATCTCGGTTTCGAACGTTTACACCAATTACGATTCTACGTTGGGTATTATCCCGCGAAATTTTTGACGGCCCCTTAGTATAAGAGATGGTTGCCAATTCAGATAACGGTATAGATCCTCCCGTAGGTAATTGAACTGCCACGTTTTCAAGATTAGAAATATCCTGTCTGAATTCTTTTTCAAATCGGACAACCAGATCAAATTGCTTTTCCCCTTCAAATACTCTACCCGCAGTTTGCCCCGCAAATCCCATCGTAATAATTTGATTAAGGTCCTCGATATTCAATCCAAAACGAGCAACTTTAGCACGGTCATATTCAATTTTCATTTGTGGCAAGCCATCCACTTTCTCCACAATAATATCTGCGGCACCTTCTACTCCTTGAATAGCTGCTTCTATTTTTTGTGCTGTCTGAAGTAAAACATCCAAATCTTCTCCAAATACTTTGATGGCCAAATCAGCTCTGACTCCAGTAATCAATTCGTTGAAGCGCATCTCGATAGGCTGAGTAAATTCAAATTCCAATCCGGGAATAATTTTCAATGCCTCTTTAAAAGCTTCCGCTAATTCATCCTTAGTCTCTACCGTCGTCCACTCAGAGGGTGGGTGCAAAATCACAATCACGTCTGTCTCTTCCATAGACATAGGATCCGTTGGAATCTCTGCCGCACCAATCCGAGTTACGATCTGCTTCACCTCCGGAAATTTCTTGAGGATCGACTCGATCTGGGTCATCGTCTCCACTGTATTCGTCAGCGTAGTTCCAGTTTTCAAAAAAGGCTGGATTACAAAATCTCCCTCATCCAATGTCGGAACAAACTCAGACCCCATTCTGGAGAAAACAAATAAAGTGACAACAAAAAGTGAAAATGCACCTATCAAAACTGCTTTTGTATGATCTAAAGCCCATTTGATCGCAGGTTCATAGCCTTTATTTATCGTGTTAATAATTCGAACAGAAACATTTTTAGGGCCCGGAGGAGTAGTCTTTAGGAAAAGCGAGGAAACCACAGGCACGTAGGTCAAGCCCAAAATCATTGCCCCAACCAATGCAAAGCTGAAAACTTCTGCCATCGGACGAAACATCTTTCCCTCCACTCCACTCAAAGATAAAATAGGGATGAATACAATGATGATAATGATCTGCCCAAAAATGGCAGAATGCATCATTTTGGAAGCTCCTTCAAATGAGACTTCATCTTTTTTCAGCCTTACTTCGGCTGGGGTAAGCTGCTTGGACTCTTCCCCAATTTTAGTAAATCGAAATGCGATGTATTCCACGATAATCACTGCACCATCGATAATAATCCCAAAGTCAATCGCACCCAAACTCATCAGATTGGCATCGACTCCAAAGATGTACATCATTGAAATTGCGAAGAGCAAACTCAATGGGATCACGGACGCCACCACAAGACCTGAGCGAATGTTCCCCAACAATATGACCACAACAAAAATCACAATCAAACAACCCAGAATTAGGTTTTCAGCAATTGTGAAGGTTGTACGTGCAATCAATTCCGATCGATCCAAAAACCCGTTAATGATTACTCCCTCTGGCAAGGACGGCTCGATCTCTGCAAGTCGCTCTTTGACCCGATCGATAGTAGCTTTGGATCCCGCACCTTTGAGCATCATCACCTGCCCAAGGACTTTTTCGCCCTCGCCATTTGCAGTAACCGCACCGAATCGATTTGCATGACCAAAGTGGACTTTAGCAATGTCTTTTATATATAGGGGGGTTCCTGCTCGGACTTCAATAACAATATTTCCAATATCTTCCAGACTCTTCACTAAGCCTTCGCCACGGATAAAAAAGCTCTCGTTTGTCTTTTCGATGTAACTACCTCCAGCGATGGAATTATTTTTACTAAGCGCATCATATACCTGTGTCAGGCTTACTCGCATAGCCTTCAATCGCTCTGGATTGATGGCCACTTCATATTGCTTGAGAAATCCGCCCCAGGTGTTCACTTCCACCACTCCCTCTATTCCGGAGAGTTGGCGACGTACCACCCAGTCTTGAATCGTACGCAAATCAGTAATGGAGTATTTATCTTCATAGCCCGGTTTGACATCGATTACATATTGATAAATCTCTCCCAATCCAGTTGAAATAGGCCCCATAAACGGCTGACCAAAACCATTAGGAATTTGATCTTGGGCGATCTTGATCCGCTCAGCTATTAACTGCCTAGGCAAATACGTCCCCATATCGTCATCAAAAACGATCGTAACAACCGATAGACCAAATTTGGAAATTGATCGAATTTCTATCACTCCCGGTAGATTTGCCATCTCTAGCTCAACAGGATAGGTCAGGTATTTTTCTACATCTTCGGTTGCAAGATTTCGTGAGGTGGTAATGACTTGCACCTGATTATTGGTTACGTCTGGAACTGCTCCAATAGAAATACGGGTTAATGCATAAATCCCAAAGCCTATCCAGGCAGCAATCAGCAGAAAAATGATAAGCTTATTTGAAATACTCCAATTGATAATCCGGTCTAGCATAGAATGAATCTTTGTTAGGCAAAAATGCCATAATCATCTGTAAACTAGTATAAGTGTATCTTAAGGTTTTCTTAAATCTTTTCTTGAAAGATCAATCGAAAAATAGAACCTACGCCTTTTTGGCTTTGTACTTCAACCAAAATCCCAGATTCCAAAGCAAGTTTTCTCACGATTGCTAGCCCCAAGCCAGTACCAGGTACAGGCTTTTCCAAAAGTTGAGTTTCTCTAAAGAATGGATCAAAAATTCGTCCCAAAGATTCTTCTTCTATACCCACTCCTTGATCCTCGACGGCGATATAAGGTGATCCTTGATGGATTCCTACCCGAATAGAAATCAAAGTGTCCTCACCCGAATATTTCAGCGAATTTTGAAGGAGATTAGTCAAAATCATCTGGAGTGACTTAGTATTCACCTCAAAAATCAAAGGTAAGGTGAGGTTGGTCTCGAAATGAATTTGCCTAGCGCAATCTTGAGACATTTTCTGGGCGAAGTTGTCCCCAAACTCAAGTAAATCGATTAATAAATAATCCGAGTTTGAAAATTTGCCCACGCGAGCTAAATCCAAAAGTTGCTCCATCATTTCTGCCATCCGATCAATACTCTGTAGGGCTGTCATGATTTTTGACTCATACTCTTCAGCCGTCCTTGGCTTTCGAATTAGTACTTCCAAAGTCCCACGAAGTACGGCAAGAGGAGTACGGAGTTCATGCGAAGCATCTGATGTAAATTGCTTTTCTCTTGTTAATGATTGCTCCAGTCTAGAAAGCAATTCATTGATCGATCGTGAGAGCTGACCGATTTCATCCTGTTCTTCAGTGAGCGGTACTCGTTCGTTTAGATTTTTTTGGGTAATCTGGTTAGTGGCTTCAATGATCTTTTGAATCGGTGCAATACTTTTCCCTACGAAATATCGCATTGCCAGAAAAAGTGAAATTAAAATGGCGGGGTAGAGGAAAAGTAGAATATTCAAAAGATTATGAAGCAAATGGCGCGAATCCTCAAATGAGGTAGCTACAAGCATAAATCCTTCAATTTCTCCCTCATGATTGAGTGGGATTTGCATTTGTCGCACTTCTTCATT
>CAWUWQ010000148.1:0-7448 GCA_963926065.1 uncultured Algoriphagus sp. | reverse complement strand
GTTTTTTCAATAGGAAAAACACGCCAATCTCGCCTAGAATAATTAGAATTCGAAGTGCGACTACTCCTTGCAAAGGATCCATATTAGCTCCTAGAGCAGCTAGGTAAAAGATTCCTTGATTTAGAGGTGGATAGACTGAATAGTAATTTGGGGAATTCATCAAATCGAGCAGTTTAGCCAAATAGGTATTCTGTGCGTCACCGAGAGGTTGAAGAAAGTCGGCAGGTAAATCGAGGTAAGGATTAAAACCAATTCGTACTAATTCCCCATCCCAAAGAAACCGAACATAATCCTCGGACCAGAAGGGAATGACTAAGAGCAAGCTAAGACGGAGAACTATTCCTCCCACAAAAACCCAAGTCCATCCAAATTCTTTAGACCAAAATTTAAAAAGTAGCAAGCAAAAAAACAACCCTAAAAAAACAGGGGATATTAACCTAAAATCCTCTCTTTCAGTAAAATAAGATATATAATCTATCCCAATCAGCATCAAAAGCCAAACGAGCACTAGTGAGCCGATACGGGAATTTGACTTCAAAAGCCTAGATTTTGCCTAAGTCCTTCATCTGCTTTAGTATTTTTATTCCAATAATCCAGCATGGATACTTTGCTACGGACAGCCGAGGTGATTTCTTTCGTACCATCCTCCTTCAGCTGGGTTTCTTCCCAGGAAATAATCTCAAAAGGAAAGGAGTTGAGGTATCTAATAATCAAAGTCCTCCCCAAGTCAGGATAAAAGACCTCGACCTCAGCCTGAGCTGATCCAAACTTCCGTTTACTGATTACAGCATCCTCCCCTTGCAGTGGAGTATGAGAAAACCGTTGGTAAATCAAGCTAGGGATAAGTTGTCTTTCACCAGTTCGGATGAGATCAGGGTTTAGGCGAATCAGGTTAAATAATTCATCTTCTGGCTGTGCTTTCACTTGAAGACTTTGATCTCCTTCAGCTTCAAAGTAGGAAAATATCTGCGCCTGATAGGCATTGTTTTTCCAGTTGAGTTGAATGAAGGATTGTCCGCACCATTCAGTGACTGAAACAACTAGCTTTGGGGATTTGAGTTCCTCATATACCGGCGTAAAAACCGAAAGCATGGTATGATACGGGTAAACACCTGTAACGAACTCGCGAGTCATATTGAGCTTTAGCACCTTTTGAACATCTGCTCCGGCTCCACTTGGATCATCTAATTTTACTTGTCGTCTCTTGGAAAAATCCTCTGTAACAAAAATCATTACCGCTTTCCCCTGACGAGATTCACCATATCTCATTTGCTTCAGGTCAAAAACATTGATTTCAGCTTTTCCCTGATACCAATGACTGGCAAATTTTTCATCATCGACTCCCTTCCTACTGTCAGGATCACAGGAAGCTAAAATGATTAGAAGAAAGCAGAATTGAAGAAATTTTTTCATATACCCTTTTTAGTACTGAACCTTATCATTGAATGCGATTACCAATATTTAAAAATCGTAAAAATTATTTTGTATCCGGCACCAAAGACACCTTTTACCGTCCCACTTACCTTTGATACTCCGATTCGCTTTCGATAGGTCACAGGTATTTCGATGTAGCGAAGCCCGGCTTTATGAGCTTTGATCTGCATCTCGATCGTCCATCCAAAGTTCTCATCCACCATATTCAACTTGAGTAAATCTGCCCATCGAATCGCGCGAAAAGGACCTAAATCTGAAAATTTGGCCCCTTGAATGTAGCGCATCATGTTCGTGGCAAGCCAATTACCAAATATTTGAGGTAAAGTCATCGAACCCGCCTCGCGCTCACCGAGAGCTCTCGACCCAATAACCAGGTCAGATTCGTTCGCTATGATCGGCTGTATCAACAGCATCAATTCCTCGGGATAATCGCTATAATCTCCATCAAGAAATACCACAATATCTGGTTGGACATCCTGCTGTTTGATCCAATCCATTGCTGTAAGGCATGCTTTTCCATAGCCTTTTTGAGGTTCAAATACGACCTGGGCACCTTCAGCTTCTGCGAATTCACCTGTTCGATCTGTGGAATTATTGTTTGCCACCACGATATTCCTGACGATTTTCGGGATATCCCGCAAGACTTTTGGAAGTGATTTCTCCTCGTTGTATGCTGGAATAATTACGTCCACGATCGGAGTGGAACTAGAATGCTTATTTCCCAAGCCCATAGGATCGGAATGAGGTGAAGAAAACTAGGCCATATCCTATGGCTAGCATCAAGTGAAAGGGCAATAATTCATAAGATCCAGTACTCAAATGAATGATAACCATCGCAGAGAAAATCAAGGCCAATACTCCTTCAAACCAAGTAGTCGTCGGGATTTTTGAGGCTAAATAAGAATTTGCTTTTAGTCCTGTTTTACCAGACTCCAGATTGAATTTTGGGGTTCGAATAAAAGGTGATTTCTTTCCAGAAAGCCCTTCCCAAACGGCTTGTGCATTGTGCAATGCTAGTCCCATCGATATCGAAAGGAAGAGTGGCAACAGATATAGGGCTTCGAATAAGCTTCTCCAAAAATTCTTTTTCCCATAAAAAAAGGCAACCAAATAAACACAAGCGATGATGACGAAGCCTACCAAAAAGACGCCCGCTAATCTGAAAAGCCCATCGGAAATCAGCCCCTGCTGGCCGGCCCACCATACTCCTATGCTACTTAAACTGACCAAGATTATTGCAATGAAAATACTGCTATTGAACAGATGTGCCATTGCATGCAATTTGGTGGAAAGGGGCAAGTCTTCTCCCAAAATACCTCTAGCATGCTTAGCAGCACATTCTGCTCCACCTTTGGTCCAGCGAAATTGTTGAGATTTGATAGCTGACATGATGGGTGGAAGTTCTGCTGGAGATTCTATTTCTCTTCTATAGACAAATTCCCAGCCTCTCCGCTGCGCACGATAACTCAGATCCAAATCCTCTGTCAATGTATCGTCTTCCCAATTTCCGGCATCGATAATGCAGCTTTTTCGCCAAATACCCCCCGTTCCATTGAAATTGATAAAAGCATGTTGACTGTTTCTCCCGATCTGCTCGATCAAGAAATGCGCATCCAAAGCAAATGCCTGAAGCTTGGTCAACAATGAATAGTTCTCATTAAGGTGAGTCCAGCGTGTTTGCACCATTCCTATTTTCTCAGAATTGAAGTGGGGAATAGTCTTGTAAATGAAATCAGGATCAGGGATAAAGTCTGCATCAAAAATGGCGATAAATTCACCTGAAGCCTTTTCCAAGCCTTCCCTTAAAGCTCCTGCTTTGAACCCTTTCCTATCTATTCGATGGAGGTATTGAAAATTGACCTCTGGGAAATTTTTGATTTTCTCCTGAATCAACTGAGCTGTGGCATCGGTGCTATCATCCAGGAGTTGAATTTGAAGTGATTCTTTGGGGTAATTGATTTTGGCGGCAGCCTCAATAAGTCGCTCGACTACATAGAGTTCATTATAAACAGGCAATTGAACAGTAACTAAAGGCCACGAGTCTGGAACTTGGGGAATAAGATCTACTTTATTTCTGGACTTAAGAAAATTCAACAGTAAATGCCCCTGAGCTAAGCTGTAAATAAAAACAAACAGCATTCCAAGGGCATAAACACCTATTATAAGATATACTAAAATCATTTACACATTCAACTTTACTGAGTTATTTCCAATCAGAATAGGGAAATCATTAATACGGTTTTCTTCATTCCCATTTTCCAACTTCAGTACGCCTCGAGGACACACTGCCGCGCAAACTCCACAACCGACGCAGCTCGACCGGACAATATTTTGTCCCTTCTGGGCGTAAGCTCGAACATCGATTCCCATTTCACAATAAGTGGAGCAATTACCACAGGAGATACATTGCCCTCCATTTGTAGTTATTCTAAATCTGGACTTGAATCGCTGCACTATCCCTAAGTATGCAGCAAGCGGACAACCAAAGCGACACCATACTCGGTTCCCCATAAAAGGATAAAACCCAGTACCCACCACTCCGGCAAAGGCAGACCCTATCGCAAATCCATAAAACGAATGTAACTGGTTGGTTGCATTTCCCAAGAAACTGAAACCTGAAAAATAATTTGCAATAGTCACTGTTGTCATCACAACAGCCAAAACCAAAACTCCATGTATAATGTAGCGTTCAAATTTCCATGCTTTTACTGACTTATCAGAAAGCTGACGAAATGGATCGCCCACTGTCTCTGCCAAGCCTCCACAGCCACAAACCCAAGAACAATACCAACGCTTGCCAAAGAAATAGGTAAAGGTGGGCACTCCCACGATGATCAATAAAATACCCCAGATCAACATAAACATCCCTACCCCTCCAGAACTCAGAAAAGTACTAATCTGATAATCGTAGAAGAAATCGTAGTCAAGAGGCCAGATATTTTTAAAATCAAAATAAGGTTGGTTTAGCAGTACCAAAATTTCCGGAATCAAAAAGGCGAATGCCGTCTGAAAAAACATCACAGAGGCGGTACGGAGCTGCTGGTATTTATTACCCCGGTATTTTCGAAACATCCGGATTCCCATCACTACAATCGCAAGCGTATAGATCAAACCATAAAGAAACCATTGACTCGCAGGATTCCCACTTAGCATTTCACTGATCGGAGAAACCATATAAACCAAATTCACTAAATAGGCGGGAAACCAATACAAGACGATATAGAAAGTAATCAAAAAAGACCCGGTAAGCATTCCTACAATGCCTCTATTCTTAAGTGAGGAATGAAAAGTACCGTTATTTTTGATGCCTTCTGGTTCATCTTGATGCTTGGGTAAATTATAAAGCAAGCCCCCAATCACCGCCAAGCCAATGGAAAGAAATAAGAATAGCCAAGGATTTTCTTTTACCGGACTATTCAAACCCGCTAGCGCAAAAGCAAATGAATAATCATCCCAAATCACATCATCCCATTGAGAATTAGCCTTTAACTCATCATTGTACGAATTGAAATATTCATTAAAGGCACTTAAGAATGCGAAGTTTGAAGAATAGGCTTCTCCATACATCGGCTCTAACACTTCCACTAGCTTCCCTTGATGGATTTCTTTTGTATTGGCTAGAATTAGTTCTTTATCCAAGCTATAGCTACCCAGAAAGGGAATGAGAATAAAGGAGCCCAACCCTATTAAGAAAAGTAACAGCCCTAATTTTTGAATCAGTTTCATACGTTTGCTCCGAATAGTTTTTGGATGAATGAAGGTTTGGAGACACTGAAATCGCCTCCAAACTGTTTTTTGAATTCCTTTTGAATCTCAATGTAATAAGGTGCGGAAAACTCTGCATCAAAATTCGCCTTTTCAAGCTTGGCGATCACCTTAGCCCCTGACCATTTCTCTGTAAGTGCTCGGTCAAAAAACTCATGCCTCAGTCGAAATCCAAAGTTATTGATCCCCAAGAGCGTTCCTGATTTATCCATCAGCATTCTAAAAGCTATTTTTCCACTGGTATGCTCCCAATAAAAGGAATCAATCTGCGATGAGTCCCATGAAGCTTGAACAGTACCATAAGTTTGGTATTCGATATCCAGGAATTTTGCAGAGTTAAACCAATGACCCGGCTTGTACGCTGTGGCTCTTCCCGCCAAAGTATACGCTAGCGTTTCCCCGTGCATTCTTCCCGTGTACCAAACTTGCTCAATCGGCCTTCGATCAGCTGCTGGAGCCTGATCAAACTCAGCACAATCCCCAATCGAATATACGTTTGGAATATTGGTTTGAAAGTTCAAATTCACTTTTACACCTCGATTTAGAGCTAATTCGCTTCCTTTCAGAAAATCTATATTGGGACTTACACCCGCAGTCAGTCCCACAAACTGGCAAGGAATTTCCTCACCTGATTTCGTTCGAATACCTTTGACTCTTCCAGACTCATCTCCTATTATTTCGTCTAATTCCGATTCTAATCGGAGGTCGATATGATGCTCCAAAATATGTTTTCCGACCAATTCTGATTCCTCTTTAGGTAGAATATTATCCCAAAAACCAGACTCCCGAACCAAGAAGGTGACAGGTATTTTCTTATATGCTAGCATTTCTGCCATCTCGATCCCGATCAATCCGCCGCCCACAATGACTGCGCGACTTACTCCGGACTGAGTACTTGATTCCATTAACTCCAAGTCTTGCTTAGAATACAGCCCTTGAACTCCCTTCAAATCCTGACCAGCCCATCCGAATTTGTTTGGCTTAGAACCTACTGCGATGACCAAGTCATCATAAGGTAAACTCTCTCCCGATTGGAAAATCAGATGCTTGGATGAATAATCAATTTCGCTAACCCATTCTTCTTTGAGTTCGAGCCTATTTTTCTCCCAAAACCAATTTTCATAAGGCTGAATATGCTCAAACTTCATATGCCCCATGTAGACATACATGAGTGCCGTTCGGGAGAAAAAGTATTTAGACTCACCTGAAACTAAAGTGATCCTTACTTTTTCATCAAGTTTCCTGAGATTTCTGGCGCAGGTCACTCCGGCGATACCATTTCCGATAATGACTACATGGCGATTGCCGCTCATAAGTTGCTAAAGTTGGATTAGAAAAGGAATTTACAAAAAGCTTCGGCTATTCGTTAAGATTCCAATTATAATCTAGGTGTGAGACCTTTGCATTGGAGCTAATTTTCACAGAACTATACTTATTTAAAAAGTCAACAATTGATCCTTTTGCAGTAAAGTCTCCTTTAAACCAAGAGAAAATCGGGGAGATTTCTACTGCATTTACAGAAATTTTATTTCTGGATTTATCATTGATAAAGTTCTTTGCCACTTTCATCAATTGCGACTCAATTTTCGAAGCCATAAATGCCTCATTCAAAAGCGGCGGGCAAGATACCGATGCACAATTAATTGCAAAGTGAATCCGAGGTTCCTCAAATTCTTTCCTCAAAATCGAATGTTCGATCTCATCTAAGCTGGATTCTTTACCCCCAATTTTGAAGAATTTATAATGCCATACATCTTTAATCAAGGGGATTTTCAGAGCTGGCCCAAGATCCTTAATACTTTTTACCGGATAATTTTCAACTATTAATGATATAGTAAAGGCATTGTAAGCATTAATCCAGTAGGCCACTTGCTCATCCTTTGACCATGTTCTTCGATCAGGTGCATTCGTGCTTATCGTTTTCAAGTAAGTGTCTAATTTTGATTTATCCTTAATGAAACCTTTGTAATTGACAATACCCGTTGAGCTTACGTGGGCTTTAAGCAACTGATTCCAAGGCTCGTGATTAGGAGGGGTTGTTTCAGCCATTCCCGGAACTGAATTTTGACATGAGACTACCACTATCGTGATAACTACTATAAGAATTCGACTAAGATATTTCATAAGATGGATAGTTTGATCTGATTTACGCAGCAAGGTGAAATTAGGATGAATTGGATTCCCTTTTATTCGGGAAGCGGACAGAAACCAGTAAACTAATAAACTTTTTCGCCCTTTTCGAGCCAAAT
>CAWUWQ010000147.1:0-4116 GCA_963926065.1 uncultured Algoriphagus sp. | reverse complement strand
TGTAAAACCAACGCTATTTCGCTCTGCGATACTACCGAAGGCTTTCAAATTTAACTTGGTCTTTGGGCTGACTATGTAGTCCGCATTGAGCGAAGGGATAAACCATGGGGTACTAAACCAATTTCTAGATCGGGTACTCTGACTTGGATCTTCCGCAAACTGTGCATCCGTCAAACCGCCAGGCTGCTGACTTGTGGTCGTCATGTAGGTCATTTCGGTGCCGATTTTCAGCTTATTATTTACCGCATAATTCACTTCAAGATGTGCATGATCGGTATTGAAAAAGCCATTATCACGCCAGCCATTTCCTCTTCTTTTCTGGTAATATGCAGTATAATCCCACTTCCCTTCCGTACCGCCTATATAGTTAAATGTACTAAAAAGACCATTGCTTCCAACCGTATTAATTGTCTCAGCAGTAAATCGTGTAGATGGATCTGGCTTACGCAATACAAAATTCAATAATCCACCAAACTGTGGCCCATACTGTAAAGAGGATGCTCCACGGATGATTTCGATATTTTCAACCACTTCCATTGGGGGAGTGAAATAAGCCTCTGGGTAGCCCATTGGATCAGGAGTGATATCGTAGCCATTCATTCGGACGTTGAATTCCCAAGATCTGTTTGGACTCAATCCTCTTGATGCCACGCCAAGTTGAATTCCAGAACCGTCATTTTCCCAGATGGAAATCCCAGGCGTTCGACCAAAAATCTGTCTGCTATTATTCATAGCCAAGTTGGCGTCAATCTCACCTAAGCGTATCACTTCATTTTTTCGACCTGCATTGATACGGAAATCTTCCACTTCAGGAAGACGACCTTGACCATTCATTCCCCGGCTTGCCATCAGTTCAAACGATTCTAACCAGATGTCATCATCTACTAATACGAAATCTAGGTTTTTGACCTCGTCTTTGCCAATAGAAAAAGTCAAGCTTTGAGTTTTAAAACCAATCATATTTGCCTTTAACGCATAGGACCCAACTGGCAGATCTTTGATTAGGAAGGATCCATTTTGATCGGATTGTACCCCCCTGACGGTTCCTTCAACTAGGACTGAAACTCCTGGAATAGGCTTCTGCTCTTGATCAAGAATCTTTCCTTGGATTGCATTTCGCTGGGAGAATGCCAAACTCAGAGACAAGAAATAAATGCAAAGGGTGGTAAAGACTACTCTCATTTTTATTAATTTTTATTTAGACTGCTTTCAAATAGTAGCACAAACCTAACACATAGAATCATTCTAAACAAGCCTTATTTAGAAAAAATCTAATTAAAGTTAAGCTTACTGTTTATCAGATATTGATGGGCTTTTGAAGAGAAAGCTTAACTTTTGGAAATCAATATTTTAAGTAATGAAGCTCCCTTTGTTCTTTTTTTACTTTATCGCGGTTTTAAGCTTCAGTTGTGCTGAAAAGCCAAAGTCAAAACCTAATATCCTTTTCATCTTCGCAGACGACCAGCGCGCTGATGCCCTAGGAATAGCAGGAAATACTATTCTTAAAACTCCGAATATTGATCAGCTCGCAAGATCTGGTACTCGCTTTACCAATGCCTATGTCATGGGAGGCAATCACGGCGCCATCTGTGCCGCCAGCCGGGCGATGATGCTTTCCGGAAAGAGCCTTTTTCATGTGTTAGATAAATTAGAAGGTCAGGAAACCATGCCAATGTATTTTGGGAAGCAGGGCTATGAAACCTTCGGGACCGGAAAATGGCATAATGAAAAGGATATGTTTGAAGCGAGTTTCCAAAAAGGAAAAAATGTTTTCTTAGGCGGAATGGCGGATCATTTCAGTATTGCCGTTCGGGATCTCCAAGTCGATGGAAAGCTTTCCGAACCTATGAAAAAAGGCTATTCAACCGATTTATTCGCCGATGTCACCAAAGAATTTTTGGAGGAATATGCAGATTCGGATCAGCAAAACCCCTTTTTTGCATATATCTCCTTCACTGTTCCCCACGATCCATATTCTCCTAAGTCAGGCTACATCAATCGCTACGATACGGCTAAAATTCTACTTCCTGAAAATTTCATGGTTCTTCACCCTTTTGAATTTGACCAATTGAATATTAGGGATGAAAATCTCACCGGCTGGCCAAGAAAGCCTGAAGTGGTCAAAGAAATTCTTTCGGACTATTATAGTCTAATCTCACACTTGGATGATCAAGTCGGAGAACTGATCGCGACGCTAAAAGCAAATGGACTTTATGAAAATACAATCATCGTCTATACTGCTGACAATGGCTTGGCAATTGGCTCACATGGTTTGCTTGGAAAACAGAATCTATACGAGCACTCGACCAAAGTCCCGATGATCATTTCTGGACCGGGTATCCCCAAAGATCAGCTTTCGGATTCTTTTGTCTATCTCTATGATTTATTTCCCACATTAGCAGAACTTGCTAGCATTCCAAACCCAGAAAGTATCGATGGGCAAAGTTTGGTTCCGGTCCTCCTTGGAGAAAAAAAGGAAATTCGGAATTCACTTTTTACAGCCTACAGACATACGGTTCGATCCATTCGGGAAGGTAATTGGAAATTGATCCGCTATCCGGAGCGGGATTTTACTCAACTTTTCAATTTGGAAAGTGATCCTTTTGAATTGAATAATTTGGCTGAAAACCCAGAATCATCCCAGCAGCTAAGTAAGTTGAAAGCGAGTCTTGGGCGAGAACAAAAACTAGCGGGAGACACGGTGCGCTGGACTGCAGATACGATTTTACCACTTGAATACGATCATACCAAAATCGAGCGAAAGCCAGATCAATGGCAGCCGGAATATACGTTGAGGAAATATTTTAATACCCAGGATTAAAAACGTCCAAAACACATTTCGTCCGATCGCTTGAAAAAAGTGTTCATTATCAAACACCACAGAAAACCAAACCTCTAAAGAAGAGCTATTGAGTTGGTTTTTTGAATTGGAACGTAAATTGAAACTTTGAAAGAAACCAAATTCCTATGCTGACCTTCTTACTTTGGATCATCCTTTTTATTATTTGTTGGCCGATCGCCTTGATCGCACTGATCCTTTATCCTATCGTCTGGCTCTTGC
This sequence comes from uncultured Algoriphagus sp., assembly GCA_963926065.1. GTDB lineage: Bacteria > Bacteroidota > Bacteroidia > Cytophagales > Cyclobacteriaceae > Algoriphagus. Next base: position 1,055 of record CAWUWQ010000147.1, on the reverse strand, counting down.
TTTTACCTTTCCGATTGCTGGGTTTTGCAGTTGATCTATCCTTCGATTTGGTTCGCAATCTGTTTATGCTTCCTTTCCGACTGGTTGGAGGAAAAGGATAAACCGAAAATTGCATCCTTCGGATCATTTCAGCAATTTTAGAAAACCTAATCCGCTAAAATGCGAAATCTATTTTCATTTCTCTTTTTTCTAACCCCCTATTCACTTTTCGCCCAAGAAAGCATGGTTTTCGAGGGAGGAAAAGAAGGCCATGCGATCTATAGAATTCCAGCGATAATCTCTTTGCCAACCCATGAGCTAGTCGCTTTTGCCGAAGGACGTGTGAATGGATATGACGATTTTGGAGATATCAATTTGGTCATGAAAAGAAGTACAGATCAAGGTAAAACTTGGTCTGCTTTGAAAACTTTGGTTGATTATGATTCCCTTCAAGCTGGAAATCCGGCTCCAGTCATGGACTTATTCGATCCAAATTATCCGGAAGGAGTGGTTTATCTTTTTTATAATTCAGGAAATAATCGCGAGTACGATGTACGAATGAATCGCGGGGTAAGAGAAGTATGGATGATCCGATCAGTTAATTTGGGAGAAAGTTGGGAAGACCCTGTAAACATCACTACTCAAGTACACCGTCCAAACAATCCGACTTTCAATTCTTCTTATACTAACCCGGAAGATTGGCGACACTATGCCAATACTCCTGGGCATGCTTTTCAATTTCAAGAAGGTGAATATCAAGGAAGAATCTTTGTAGCTGCTAACCATTCACAAGGCGACCCCCAAGAAAATTTCAGCGAATATCAAGCTCATGGATTCTTTACAGATGACCATGGGAAATCCTTTCAAGTTTCTGAATCAATCGAATTTCCTGGATCAAATGAATCCATCGCAGCAGAGCTTCCCGATGATCGAATGATCATGAGTATCCGAAATCAGCGTGGAGATATTCGCCAGCGAATTTTAGCTTATTCTTCAGACGGAGGAGCAACTTGGGACAAACAATACTTCGAGCCAAGTTTAATTGATCCGGTTTGTCAAGGATCTATAATTTCCTT
>CAWUWQ010000146.1:0-5683 GCA_963926065.1 uncultured Algoriphagus sp. | reverse complement strand
CGTTTCCATGCTGTAGGAATCGATAAACTTGCAGCAATTCACAGAGCTTTCTCCGATGCTTATGACAAGCGATTCAGAAACAAACCAAACTGGTCAATGCCAATTCACTTGAAACGCTTGTGGACTGGGATGGAAGTAATCAACGATCCTTCTCACATCGTAGGAAAAAGAGACGGATTACTTGAGGTTGCTCAGCGTGCAATGAACTTTGGTTTGGATGGATTGATGATTGAGACGCACAATGATCCAGACAAAGCTTGGTCTGATGCAAAACAGCAGGTAACTCCAGCGGCTTTGAAAGAAATGATCAATTCGATCGACTTCAAAGAACCAATGGAAACTATGAAGCCTGATGAGCGTCTGCAAGATTTGAGAAGAGCCGTTGATCACATGGATGATCAATTGCTGGATATCCTTCAGGAGCGATTTGCAATGATCGATCAGATCGGTTCCCATAAGCGCGAGCATCATTTAACCGTTTTTCAATCTGATCGATGGAAAGAAGTGATGGAAAGCAGAACTCAAAAAGGAATCAATAAGCACCTGAGTGAGAAATTCATGAAGGAGTTACTTTATTGCATTCACGAGGAATCTGTGAAGCGTCAGGAGAAACAACTTCGCGAGGCTAGCCCAATCAAAAAATAATTTCATTGTACTGAGATAGATACCGGCAAAGGAGGAATGTTTATTTCTCCTTTGCTTCTTTTAAATTAAATTCGCTCATCGCACACGCTTTTCTTCAGTGAATCCAATCCTCTTTTCAGACCATCCCCAGCAAGACCTTCAAGCTCTTTTAGCGAGTTTGGCCTATTCCAAAATCTTCATTTTGGCAGACTCCAATACGCAAATGTATTGCCTGCCCATTCTTTTTCCTGAATTGAAAACTGAAATTAACTATTTCGTGATCAGTCCAGGTGAGAAAAATAAAACCATTACAACTTGTATGGAAATCTGGGCCGCAATGACCGAAGCCCAACTGGATCGAAAAGCAATCATGCTAAATCTTGGCGGTGGAGTTTTGGGAGATATGGGAGGCTTTTGTGCCAGCATTTACAAACGGGGAATTCGATTTATCAATATCCCTACCACCTTACTTTCTCAGGTAGATGCGAGTGTTGGAGGTAAATTAGGAGTCGATTTTCATGGATTGAAAAATCACTTGGGAGTATTCAACGAACCAGAAGCTATTCTCATAGCTACAAAATTCCTGGAAACACTTCCCGATCAAGAGCTTCGATCAGGTTTTGCTGAAATCATCAAGCATGGATTGATTCAGGACAAAGCTTATTTCGAAAGTTTGAGCATTCAGAATTGGAGGGACTCCGATTGGAAAAAATTGATCAAGCAATCTGTTGAGATCAAATCAAAAGTCGTTACTGAAGATCCAAAAGAGGCTGGTTTGCGAAAAATCCTGAACTTTGGACATACCATCGGGCATGCTTTTGAAACTTATTATTTGGATGGAGAAAAGCATCTGCTACACGGAGAGGCAATAGCCGTAGGAATGATCTGTGAGGCTTGGCTTTCTCATCAAAAACTAGGACTTCCCTCAACTGAATTACATCAAATAAGCCGCACATTTTTAGCGATTTATGGAAAAATTGAAATCGAGGAAAAAGAAATTATCCCAGTTTTAGATCTCTGTATTCAAGACAAAAAAAATGAAGGAAATACCTTGATGTTTTCGCTGTTGAATGCAATTGGAGATTGCACCTATAATGTCTCCGTTTCTAGATCAGAAATAAGGGATTCGATCAGCTACTATCAGAATCTTCCCATCGCTTAAACTTAAATTTTGAAAATCGATACCATGGAAATCCTTCGCCTTGCGCAGCAATCCAACTTTGAATCTGTCACAATCCCATTACCATCATCCAAAAGCGAATCTAACCGAGTATTGGTAATCGACGCATTGACGAAGGGTAAAAATCGGATCTCAAACCTGGCTGAGGCTCGCGATACACAGACCATGATCAGTCTACTCGAAAAGAACCCACCGGTATATGATGTTTTGGATGCAGGAACTACCATGCGTTTTTTGACTGCTTTTGCGGCCATTACTCAACAAAATAAGGTGATGACTGGAACACCCCGAATGTGTCAGCGACCAATCGGAATCCTAGTAGATGCACTTCGTGAAATTGGTACTGAAATCCATTATCTGAATTTGGAAGGATATCCACCTTTGGCTATTCATGGATTAAAAGAACAGACTAATCACCAGATCAAGATTCGTGGAGATGTCTCTAGCCAATACATTTCAGCCATGTTGCTGATCGCCCCCCTACTTCCAAAAGGGCTTGAACTTGAATTGGAAGGAAAAGTAGGTAGTCGGACCTACATAGAAATGACTTTGGAATTGATGGCACAATTCGGTGTTAAATACACTTGGGAAGAACATAAAATCACCATCCCCAATCAAGAATATACCCCGACATCCTTTGCTGTTGAAAGTGATTGGTCCGGTGCAAGTTATTGGTTCAGCCTTTTGGCTTGCGCAGATTCAGGGATATTTTTCTTGGAAGGATTAAAAGAAAATAGCCTTCAAGGGGATTCTAAAATCGTGGAGATCATGGATCATCTAGGCATCAAATCTACCTTCAAGGATGGCGGAGTTCTCCTTCAAAAGAAGAAAGTGGAGGGCCTTGAGAAATGGGATTTTACCCATTGTCCGGATCTAGCCCAAACAGTGGCTGTGACTTGCGCGATCTTGGGTCAAAACTCTATTTTCACAGGACTGGAAAGTCTTCGGATCAAAGAAACCGATCGAATCCATGCGCTCCAACAGGAATTAGCCAAGTTCAACGCACAACTAAAAGAAATAGCACCAGATATTTTTCAAGTGATCCCCTCGGTTACAATGCCAAATCAAGTTCAGATTCACACCTATGAGGATCATCGAATGGCAATGGCATTTATGCCTTTGGCTACCAAAACAGAAGTGCTTTTTGAAGACCCATCAGTGGTCAACAAATCCTACCCTAGCTTTTGGAAGCATTGCAATCTGGCAGGAATCTCAACTGAGAAGCAGCCATGAGCTCAGTAAAAATAGCTATTCAAGGAATACCTGGCTCATTTCATCATCAAGTGGCTATTCGGAATTTTGGTGAGGAGGCAGAAATTTTGACCTATAACACCTTTGAACCCGTAGCTAAAGCAGTTGCTCAAGGACTCGCAGATTTCGGAGTAATAGCAATTGAAAATTCGATTGCAGGAGCGATTCTCCCCAATTATGAATTAATTGATCGGTACGAGTTGAACATTCGCGACGAGTATTATTTACCCATAGCACATCAATTTATGGCTTTGCCAGGCCAAAAAATAGAAGATATCAGCTTGGTGGCCTCCCACCCTATGGCTTTGCTTCAATGCAAAACTTTCTTAGCCAACTATCCTCATATCACCCAAAAGGATGATATCGATACCGCTTCAGTGGCTCAACGGATCAGTGATCAACGTATTTTGGGCGAAGCTGCCATCGCAAGCGAAATCGCTGCTGGTATCTATGGCTTGGAGATTTTGGCAAAGGACATTCAAACTGTCAAGGATAATTACACTCGCTTTATTATTCTTCAAAAAAATGAAATGGAAACGCCTGAGACTCCAAATAAAGCTTCATTTAAGATTAGCATAAAGAATCAAGCCGGTGGATTATCCAAATTATTGACCATGCTATATGAAAAGGGGTTGGATTTGAGTAAAATCCAATCGATTCCAGTGATTGATAAGCCTTGGGAATATGCTTTTTTTATGGATGCAGAATTTCAAGATTATCCCGCCTTTTTAGAAGCGATGGAGCAAAGTCATCAACTATTTGGTGAAGTAAAAATTTTCGGAAAATATATGAGTAGGAAGCAATGAAAGGATTTGCAGATCGAATCAACTCGGTAGAGGAATATTATTTTTCGGCAAAGCTCCGAGAAGTAAATCAAATGATCGCAGATGGCAAAGCTGTGATCAATCTAGGGATAGGAAGTCCAGATTTATCCCCGGATCGATCTGTGATCGAGGCTTTGCGTAGCACTGCAGACAATCAAAAAGCACATGGCTATCAAAACTATCAGGGAATTCCTGAATTAAGGATAGCCATGGCGGAGTTCTATGCCAGAGAATATGGTGTACAGCTAAATTCAGCGAAAGAAATCCTTCCACTGATGGGCTCAAAAGAGGGGATTATGCATCTCAGTATGACTTTTCTTAACCCAGGTGATCAGGTCCTGATTCCTGATCCAGGCTATCCGACTTATTCGGCAGTAGCCAAATTGCTTGGTGCGGAACCCGTTTTCTATCAATTAGACCTTACCAGAAAAGGGAGGCCAGATTTGGAAACATTGGAGCAAAAGGATTTGACTAAGGTTAAAGTCATGTGGATCAACTATCCGCATATGCCCACAGGGGCTCCAGGAAGCATCCAGATTATGGAGGAATTGGTCGCTTTTGCAAAGCGAAATGACATTGTGCTCCTTCATGACAACCCCTATTCCCATATCCTGAACCCTGACCCAATTTCCATATTAGCTATTCCTGGCGCAAAAGAAATTTCTTTGGAATTGAACTCCTTGAGTAAAACATTCAACATGCCAGGCTGGCGCGTGGGCATTCTCGCAGGTAGAGAAGATTGGGTTGCCGCCACTCTAAAAGTGAAAAGCAATATGGATTCCGGGATGTTTTTAGGAATCCAAAAAGGTGCTATTGCAGCTTTAACCTTAGGTAAAAGCTGGTTTTCGGACTTGGATGAGAATTATCAAAACAGAAGAAAACTGGTCTGGAAGCTTGCCGAAAAACTCAATCTAACCTATTCTAAAGATACTGCTGGACTTTTTGTCTGGTGTAAAATGCCTATGGGAAAATCTGCCGAAGCATTGGTAGAAGAGCTTTTGTACGAAAAAAATATCTTTATCACGCCCGGAAAAATCTTTGGACCATCAGGTGAGACTTATGTCAGAATATCACTCTGCATGCCTGAGTTCAAGATTCTGGAAGCAATCAATCGAATCAAACCTTAATTGACTATGAAAAAAATACATATTGTTGGACTGGGCCTTTTGGGAGGATCATTTGGCCTAGCCGCCAGAAAGAAATTTCCTGAATTGAAAATTACCGGTTCGGACATTTCCGAGCAAAACCAAAAAGATGCTCTTACTATGGGGATCATTACCGAGGTAAAAGACACTCCGGATCAGGATACAGACATCGTGATTCTGGCCACTCCGGCAGACACTTTAGGCGATTTACTAATCAAAACGCTAGATCAAATTGGTGAAGAGACGCTGATCATTGATCTGGGTTCGACCAAGTCAAAGATTTGCCTACAAGTCTCCTCTCATCCAAAAAGAGCACACTTTCTTGCATGCCACCCGATTGCCGGAACAGAATACTCCGGACCTAAAGCGGCATTTGCAGACCTGCTGGATCGAAAGGTGATGATCCTTTGTGAAATGGAAAAAACTGACTTGCACCTGAAAGAAAAGGCTTATTCACTGTTTGATGCATTAAATCTAAAACTCAGATTTATGGATCCGGAAGAGCATGATCGACATTTGGCCTTTGTCTCTCATCTCTCCCATATTTCTTCCTTTATGTTAGGGAAAACTGTTTTGCAAAGAATGGCAGACGATAAAAATATCTTTGACATGGCCGGTTCCGGTTTTGCATCTACTGTGAGATTGGCCAAGTCGAGCCC
>CAWUWQ010000145.1:0-4305 GCA_963926065.1 uncultured Algoriphagus sp. | reverse complement strand
GATCATTCACGAGGTTGGCCACAACTTCTTCCCGATGATTGTCAACTCGGACGAGCGTCAGTGGACTTGGATGGATGAGGGCTTGAATACCTTTATGCAATTCATGGCCGAGCAGGAGTGGGATCGTAATTATCCTTCCCGAAGAGGTCCGGCACATAAGATCGTGCCTTACATGAGAAGCGAAAAGAGTCAATTAGAACCGATCATGACCAATTCTGAGAATATCATCCAGTTTGGACCAAATGCGTACGCTAAGCCGGCAACCGCCTTGAATATCCTGCGGGAGACAGTAATGGGTCGTGAGCTGTTTGATTATGCTTTTAAAGAATACGCAAGAAGATGGATGTTTAAGCATCCGACTCCGGAGGATTTATTCCGTACGATGGAAGATGCCTCAGCAGTGGACTTGGATTGGTTCTGGAGAGGTTGGTTCTATGGTACTGAAGCGGTGGATATTTCTATCGAAAATGTGGCTTGGTACAAAATGGATAACCGAACTCCTTCCCAAAAAGCTGCGGAAGCTAAGAAAGTAGCCGATCTGGAAGAGACTTACGTATCCCGATCCAAGAATGCGACTGCGATCAAAGAAACCTATGTGGAGGCAGATCCTGCAACCAAAGATTTCTATGCGACTTACAATCCGTTCCAGGTGACTCCTTCGGATGAGGAGGCTTACAAGAAGTTTATGGCAAGCTTAAGTCCAAAAGAGAAGGAACTCTTGAATAGTAACCTGAACTTCTATGAGGTGAAATTCAGAAATGAAGGCGGTTTGGTTATGCCGATTATTCTGGAATGGCAATTTGCGGATGGCACTTCCGAAATGGAAAAAATCCCTGTGGAGATCTGGAGAAAGAATGAGACAGAGGTTACCAAAGTTTTTGCGAAACAGAAAGAAGTGGTGAAGCTAGTTTTGGATCCGAATCGTGAAACTGCCGATATCGATGAGAGTAGCAACTACTGGCCCCGCGAAATGATGCCAAGCCGCTTCGAAATGTATAAGCGTTCTGGCGGAGTTCGTGGCGCTGCATCGGGTACCAATCCGATGAAAGAGGCGAAGAAGAAGTAGAATTTTGTAGTCGACAGACAACGGTCGACAGTCCACAGCAGATGATGAAATCCTAATTTGGATAATCGTTTGGATTGGAAAGTATCAATCTAAAAAGCCGGTGGAAACACCGGTTTTTTTGCTTTTCCTGTTTAAGCCATAGACTAGTGGTAGCCCGATAGTTTCGAAAAACATCATTTGAACACCTATTTTTCTTAAATTTTCCTTAGAAATTTACCGCAGGATGCTTGGCTCGAAATAATAGGTTATTTTTCAGCCAATTACTCCTAACCTAAAAAAGAAAATGAAACGCATTACTCACCTATCAGCCCTTTGCTTTGTATTTGCCTTCTTTTTGAGTGCGAATCTGTTTGCTCAAAAAAGAGACATCTACGAATTAAAAACCTATCATATTACTTCAACTGCCCAAGAGGCGATGTTGGATAGCTACTTGGAAAAAGCTTTTATTCCCGCTGCTCATCGACTTGGAATTGCAAAAGTGGGCGTTTTCAAACCAGTATCAAGCCAGGCAGATGCAGGACAAAAGGTTTATGTGTTTATCCCTTTTAAGTCATTGGATGCTCTCGCAGCATTTGAGGATAAGCTTCTGAAAGATCAAAAGTACCTGACTGATGGAGGAGCTTATATAAATGCTGCTTTTGACAATCCTCCTTACAAGCGAATAGAAACTTCGATTTTGCAGGCGATGACTGGTCAACCGAAATTCATCGAATCTACGCTCACTGGTCCGAAGAAAGATAGAATCTATGAACTGAGAAGCTACGAAGGACCTACCGAAAGACTTTACAAGCAGAAAGTGAAGATGTTCAACTCCGGTGAAATGGGCATTTTTACGCGATTGGGATTCAATCCCATTTTCTATGCTGAAACCATCGCAGGAGCGAATATGCCAAACCTAGTCTATCTGACTACCCATGAAAATATGGAAAAAAGAGATGCCAACTGGAAAGCTTTTGGAGCAGATTACAAATGGGTAGAGATGAGAGATATGGAGGAATATAAAAACACCGTATCCAAGAACGATACCCGATTACTCTACCCCACAGATTATTCAGATTTCTAGAAAGAGATTTAAAGCCGGTGGAAACATCGGCTTTTTTGTGCTGTGCTGTTCCCATACCGATAGCCATCGGTAGCCATCGGGAACCACTATCATAGGTTTTGCAATCCTAAAAAGAGTAGGCTTTGTCTTAGAAAATGGCCGAGAGGTTTTTCCAATTACATTTTGGTAAGGATATTAGGGTGGACTTGCAAATCCCACCCAGTCACTGCGAAGATTTGACTTTGCCACAAAAGGGGGCGCTTGCTTTGATCCTATTCAAACTCCTTAGCCATTAATCCTTCTCGCAACTCCCTCAAAAATCCATACTCCGGTTTCAATCAATTCATCCGGAAAATCATAAGCACCCTCATGCAGTTGGGGACAATCCTCTCCTGCCCCTAATCCAAATAAAAATGCCGGACATGCCTGAGAAAAAAGCCCAAAATCCTCTGACCAACGAAAAGGTTCAGGTTTATCTATCAAACTAAGCGCAAGATTTTGAGTGACTTTTTCCACTATGCTGTATAGCGAAGGATCATTGACCGAAACGGCAAATTGCTCCACAAAGCCGAAGTCGACTTTCAGGCTTTCCGTATTGGCCACTGCGAGAGCTTTTTGTTTTACTCGCTCAATTAATCCATCCAAATCTTGCTGATCATAAGCCCGTAAGGTCATGCTCAGACTCCCTTTTCCCGCGCTCGTTCCGAAAGCCAAACTTCCCAGTTCAGCATGAATGAGCGTAAGCAATGCAAATTTTGCTGACTGCTTAGCCAACCCGGGTAATTCTTGAATTAGCTTGGCCAATGCCTGAGCCGGGTTAATCCCAGCCTCAGGATGTGCGGAATGGGAGGTTTTGCCGGTTAGAGAAATGGTCATTCCAGTGCTTCCCGCAGCAAAAGTCCCCTTTCGCATCACAACCTGATGGAGTGGATACCCCGGAAGATTGTGCAGGGCAAAGGCAAAATCCGGCTTGATCTGTTTAAATCTGGGATCTGCCAAAACTGCTTTCGCACCATCTCCTGTTTCCTCCGCAGGTTGAAAGAGAAGAATAACTTCACCTGATTCAGGCCGATTTCCAGCGAGCTTCTCCCCCAAGCCGCAAATAATAGCCATATGTCCGTCATGTCCGCAAAGGTGCCCTTTGCCTAAAATCTGGCTTTGGTAAGGACTTTTCTTCAGATCCTCGATCGGCAATGCATCTAATTCACATCGGAAAAGCAAGCGTTTTCCGGGCTTTTCCCCTTTGAAGATAAAGGCCAAACCCGTCCCTCCAAGCTGGGTAATCGTCTGATCAGGTTGCAAGGCAGAAAAAAAGTTTAAAATTTCCTTGTTGGTATTTTTTTCTTCAAATGCGACCTCAGGCATTGTATGGAGCTTTTTACGCAACTGTATCAATTCTTGGATAGGCATAATTTCTTTTTTATTTCCTCAAATGTAAAGTCCTAAGCTTCAATTGGAATCATTTTTGAGTTAAAAATACCAACCAAACTCTAAGACTTTTTCAAATTTGATGACTATTTTAACATATTGCTAACCACTTAAACAACCAAACCATGAGTGAAATCCAACAAAATGAATTGAGAGCTCAAATTGAGCAATTGAAAGGACAGTTGACCGGTGACATGTTTGCGGATATGGAAGCAAGAGACCAAATTCACAACCTTGAAATGCAACTAAAAGGAGTAAAACCGATGGACTCTCACATCGATTGTGTAGGCTGCGGAAGTTAATTCCACGATATTTTGCCACAATATTATATCATTTATAAACCATTTGGGTACGTTACCCAATTTAGCGGAGAGGAGCTGACATTGGCTTCTCTTTTTGCTTTTCCGAAGTCTGTCTATCCCGTAGGGAGATTAGACAAGGATAGCGAGGGATTGCTGATCATCACCGATGATAAGTTTTTGAACAATCAATTACTCAATCCTCGATTTGGACATCAGCGCACCTATTATGCACAAGTGGAAGGAGCTCCTGAGCCCGAATCCTTAAAGCAGCTGGGCAAAGGTGTTACCATAAATGTGGATGGGCGCGACTATGAGACGAAGCCAGCGATTGCCAAACTTTTAGACCCCATACCAGTACTTCCTGACCGGGATCCTCCGATTCGATATCGAGCTTCGATACCAGATACTTGGATTTCCTTGACTTTAATTGAAGGTAAAAACCGTCAAGTGCGAAAAATGACTGCAGC
>CAWUWQ010000144.1:0-35100 GCA_963926065.1 uncultured Algoriphagus sp. | reverse complement strand
GGTGCGGCTGCACCAGATAAATATCAATCCTACATGAGATCGATGATGCGAAGCACAGCTGAAGCAAAAGGAAGAGACCCTAAAATTGCGGAAGCAATGGTAGATGAAAAGATAAAGATCGAGGGAATAAGTGAAGAAGGCTCGGTGATCACTTTTTCGGTATCAGAAGCCATCAAATATGGCTTTTGCGAAGGAGAATATAATAGCATTGATGAAATACTCCTAGCTCAAAATCTTCAAAATGCAGAAATAATCAACTATGAGCAAGATCAAATCGAACAGATTATTTCATTCTTTTTAAGTCCAGCCATAAGTGGGTTTTTAATCTTAATTATTATCGGAGGGCTTTATTTTGAATTGCAAACTCCGGGAATTGGATTCCCATTACTGGCCTCTATCATCGCGGTTATATTATACTTTATACCATTCTATTTGAGTGGATTAGCGGAAAATTGGGAGATTTTTGTCTTCATTATTGGAGTCATTCTACTCGCTGTTGAGTTATTTGTAATTCCAGGCTTCGGAATTTTTGGAGTCTTGGGGATAGTTTGTATTCTGGCTGGACTAGTCTTAGGCATGTTGCCTAATCAAAATTTTGACTTCGAGTTTGTGCCCGCAGCAGATTTGTTTGGAGCCCTTCTCACTGTAATTATTGCAGCTATCGCCTCAGTCGGGATCGTATTTTGGCTCACTCCAAAAGTCAATGAATGGGGAGCTTTCAAAAGCATATCCTTAGCAACGACTCAAAAAAGAACTGATGGCTATACTTCAAGTTCCTATTCAGACAGTATGGTAGGAAAAACTGGGACTGTTCATTCAAGACTTCGACCAAGTGGAAGAATCCTAATCGACGGAGAAGTTTATGATGCATACTCTAGGGGCGAGTTTGTCGAGCAAGGCGAGAAAATCATTGTGATTTCCACAGAGGGAACTTCACTTAAAGTGAAAAAGCACGAGGCTTAAAAGAATTTGGTATTTTGCACCATGAATTCATCTCAGACCATCTATGAGATTCTCGGTCAGGACCAGATCAATCAATTAGCTTCAGATTTCTATCAAGAAGTCGCCTTAAAGCCCAATTTAAGAAGTCTTTATCCTGAAAATCTAGCAGAAGCTGAAGCACGCCTAGCCTTGTTTTTGATCCAAGTATTTGGAGGCCCTCAAACCTATTCGGAGCAGCGGGGCCACCCCAGACTTCGAATGCGGCATTTCAAATGGGAAATTAACGTTCGAATGAGAGACCTTTGGTTGGAAGCAATGTTTACTGCTATCGACAAGCAAAGCCTCGATCCTAGCCTCAAAGCATCTATGTCGAGCTATTTTACTAATACAGCCAACCACATGATCAACCATGAGTAAGCTATTACAAATCTGCTATACGGCTTACGCAGGAATAGTATTTGCACTGTCATTTTTACTGATTTTCCCATTTTTATTACTCTGTATCTGGATCCCAGGATTCAAAAAATTTGGCAGAAAGATCAATCGTTATTGGGCGAGAACTTACTTTGGTTTGATCTTTTTACCAGTAGAGATCATACAAGACTGTAAACTCGAAAAAGGAAAAGGCTATATATTTTTAGCCAACCACTTTAGCTACTTAGATATCCCAATGATGGGTTTTATCCCTGGAGATGTGCTTTTTGTAGGGAAAGCTTCCATTCGAAAAGCTCCGCTTTTTGGGTATTATTTCAAGAGTCTCCATATCGCAGTAGATCGTGAAAGATTAAAAAGCAGAGCTGAAACCATGCGAAGAGCTGGTGAAGCTCTTGAGCTAGGAAGTGGGATTATTCTTTTTCCTGAAGGAGGTATCTATACCAAAGAAGCACCTCAAATGATCCCATTCAAAAATGGGGCATTCCGAATAGCCCTGGACAAACAAATCCCTATTATCCCTGTCACGTTAGCATATAATCACCTAATTTTGCCAGACGATGGTAAATTTCTACTTCATTGGAGAAAGGCCAAAATGCACATCCATCAGGCAATAATTCCAGAAGAAAATGACACCGAGGAAAGTCTCAAAACTAAGTGTTTTCAGATCATCCAAAAGCAACTCATTGAAGACAATCAGTTATCATGAAAATAGATAAAGAATCCATTAAGAAAATTGCCCATTTGGCTCGGTTGGAATTTGACGAAAACAGCGCAGAAAAGATGTCAAAGGATATGAGTCAGATTCTAGACTGGGTGGAGCAATTGAATGAGATAGACACCACAAATGTGGAGCCGCTTACAACTATGTCTTCTGAATTCAATGATATGCGGGAGGATAAAGTGGCAAATCAGCTAGATCATGATTCTGCACTTAAAAATGCTCCAAAACGAGATGCTGACTATTTCCGGGTACCGAAGGTTTTAGAATAATGCTCAACTTTTCATCGAAATACTCAAGTAATTTTATCAACAAACTAGCCCTTCTTTCGGTAACCTTTGGAGGGATTTTTGCGGGCTATTATTTACTTCTTGATCCTTATCCCTATCAAAATATCACGACCGCTTTATTTTCGGAGCGAATCGCTATTCCATTTGATTGGGTACAAATTGGCCCGATTTCATTCCCAATACAGGTAGATAATTTTTTGATTTTTCAGGAATTCAGATCACTAAGGCCTGATTTTCGGATCGTAGAAGCCTATGGATATGCTACCGGGATTGGCTTTGTCTGTAGCTTGTTCTTAGCTTACCTCAGCGAGTTCAAAAAGGTCTACTTCGTTATAGGAGGAGTAGCATGGATCATTCTACTCACACTAAGTGATTTTAATGGGTTAAATATTGGAGGAGTTTCTTCAAACTATCCTCTGATTATCGCTTTACTAGGGACCTTAATTCCTCTATTGATCCTCTATGTGTGGGGACAACAATGGGCTTTTCTACTCAAATGGCTCTTATTGGCAAGTAGTATAGGACTCAGCACCTGGCTATTAATTAGCCTCAGTCAGGTGTTAAATCCTTTGCTTTATCTTTCAGAACACACCCTAATTATAAGCTATTGCCTTTCACTCGCCTGGATTTTCTGGAATGGACATGCTGTGCTTTCAGGATTGTACCTCATTATAGCACTAGCAAATCAAACTTACCAGCTTAAAGTCTCCATCCAGATTTTGATAATTTCGGCCATTTATCTGGTTGCTGTTTTTTTTATTTTCCTGGAATTGACTGGAGAAAGCGGATTGCCTTTCCCTACATTTTCCCCAATCTATTTACTTTTCCCAATGGGGATTTTTGGCTGGATTTCTATTAAAGCTAAAGTTGAACAAAGTGCAATACTAATTACTGATAGTAAAGTAATTAAGACTTTGCATCTGATCGGATTTGCACTGACTTTATGGTTGGTTTGGAAACTGAAAGTTACCGGGAATGTACCAGGTGAAGAGCTTTTGAAGCATCTGATCAGTTATTCACAAATTGGCTTCTCGCTATTCTTTATCGTCTATTTATTCTCGAATTTCTTGGGAGTAATGGATTCTGGAAAAGCAGTCGATCGCATCGTTTATAAACCACTCGCACTTCCCTATTATCACTTACGTATTGGAGGCTTGATCACTATGTTGGTATTGATCACTTATTCCGATGCGATTATCAGTGTGCAAGTAAATGCAATGACGACGAATGTTTTGGCTGATTATTATTATCAAACTGATCAAAAACTTGAAGCCAGTATTCTGTATGAAAATGCTTGGATCAGATACCGTAGAAATCCAAAGGCAAAACATGCTAGCGCACACTTGCTCTTAGAACTTAAGCAACCTAGTTTGGCAAAGAAACATTTGGAAGAAAGCTTTGCGGAAGCGCCTCAAGTGGATAATATACTCTTACTCAGCGATCAGCTTCATACTGAAAATGCCATTTTCGAATCGGTTTACTATTTAGAAAGAGGATTAAACTACTTTCCAAACCATCCAAAACTGCTCAATAATTTGGCTTTATTCTACACCAAAATCAATAAAAGAAATGAAGCTATTGAGTTGTTAGCAAATACAACAGCGAATGATGAGACCCTAATTTCCAATCTTTCGGCTTTGGAAACAATGGCTGGAAATACAGATGGAAAACCACTTGAATCAAACGATTTAATAGCTCGGATCAATTCACTGGGAGCATCCAACCTTCTTGGAAATACACCAAATGCTGACTTGACTAACGGAATAGAAAAAGATCTTCAAAGTTCCTCTAGCCAAATCCTGATCAATTCTGGCTTCAGAAATCTTTTCGCTTCACAAAAGAAAAACAATCCAGATTCAGACCTAAAAATGTTAGACAGCTTGGCGAGCAGTGAAGCTTTCGAAGGCTATCAAATGCAGCTGCAAGAAACAGCGGTTATCAGAAGTCTGGCTGCTGGAAGAGTGGTCGATGCTGTTAAAAACTTGAATGGCCTCGCCTTCAGAAACCCTGGTGATGCGGGTTATTACCTTCAATTATCGACTTTGATTTTAGCTCAAAACTTAGATTTCAGAAAGGCTGCATTAGAACTTGAAGTAGCACAGGAAAAAGGTTTTCAAGCTTTTCAATCACATCATTGGAGTATTTTTGGATTAGGAGGAATGCCAGAGAAAGCGCTTGAATTACGTGAAAAGTTTGAGATTTCACTTCCTGCATATCTTTCTGAAGAAGGAACAATCACAGCAGAGTACTTGACTTTGATCAGCAAGTTTCATCAAAGTCTTCCCAATAGTTTATTCACTACTTGGACTGGTTTTCCAGAAAGTGATTTCAAAACAGATTTAGCCATTCGCTTGATTACACACAAATCCCATGGTCTTCAAGCCGCCCAAGTTAAGGAATTGGGTAATTACATTTCTAGTAAAATCGGTGTTCAGGATAAGCTGATGCCCTACCTTGAAAATCCAGACTTGAAATCGATTAACTCCGTCAATTCGCTTATGGATTGGTTGGGATTAGGAGAAGAATTAACGGGAAATCCTTATTACTCCCCTTTGATTATCAGTGCTGCTTTGGTAAATACAGATCCGTTAGCCAGGTACGAAATTCTCAATTCAGCTACCGAATTCAATCGAGACCCGATTATTTGGATGGAAAAAATTAAAGCTGCAGAAGCAATTGGACTAGACAATTATGCAGCAGAAGCCTTGATCCAATTGGAGGAGTGGCTTACAGCTGATGAGATTTTAGCCCTTAAAAATAGGAACAATTGAAAAGCATTCACGTAATTTGAAATAGGTCTTTTTACCGATAAAAAACTAAACCACTAACTTATCCCAAAATTTGGCACCATGAGCAAAATCATTGAAACCCACGAGATCAACAAAACCTACAAAATGGGCTTTGAGGTCATCGAAGCTTTGAAATCAGTTACCATCGATATCAACCGTGGTGAATATGTGGCTTTCATGGGCCCTTCTGGTTCAGGTAAATCCACCTTGATGAATATCATCGGATGTTTGGATACGCCTACTTCTGGAAGCTATATTTTGAATAATAAGGATGTCTCAAACATGACTGAAAATGAATTGGCTGAGATCAGAAATAAAGAGATCGGATTTGTATTCCAAACTTTCAATCTTTTGCCGAGAGCTAGCTGCTTAGACAATGTAGCGCTTCCGCTTGTTTATGCAGGTTTTAGTAAGGCAGACCGCCAAGAACGGGCATTCCAAGCACTCTCTAATGTAGGCCTAGGTGACCGAACCAAGCACAGACCAAATGAACTGTCGGGAGGTCAAAGGCAACGGGTTGCAATCGCCAGAGCTTTGGTTAATGACCCGAGTATCATCCTTGCCGATGAACCAACAGGTAACTTGGACTCTAAAACTTCCTACGACATCATGGAACTTTTTCATGAGCTCCACGCAAAAGGAAACACAATTATCATGGTGACTCACGAAGATGACATCGCTCACTATGCGCATCGAATCGTACGACTGAGAGATGGATTGGTTGAAAGTGATACCGTAAATGAGAATCCAAGTCGGGCAGATACACTGCGCGTATAAGAAGTCACTTTATCAAAATAGATTCTTATTTTTGTCCCAAGACATAAGGAGGAGGAGATGAAAATATACACCAAGACAGGCGATCAAGGAATCACGTCACTATTAGGAGGTACAAGAGTTCCAAAATCGGACCTACGGATAGATGCTTATGGTACAGTAGATGAGCTTAATTCCTACATAGGTCTGTTACGTGATCAACCCGTAAATGCAGATCGTACTGATATCCTAAAAGAAATTCAAGATAGGTTATTTACAATAGGAGCAGATCTGGCCACAGTTCCAGGTAAGGATAAAGTAAAAAAACCCGACTTACATCCTGAAGATATTGAACTCTTGGAAAATGAAATGGATCAGATGGAACTTAAACTCCCACCCTTAACAGCTTTTATTCTCCCAGGTGGTCATACTGCAGTATCATTTTGTCATGTAGCACGAACCGTCTGCAGAAGAACAGAACGAATTTCTGTAGAACTGGCCTCATTCGAACCTGTTTCAGACCTGGTAATCCAGTATTTGAATAGACTTTCTGATTACTTATTTGTCTTAGGCCGAATAATGGCACTTGAACTAGATGTAGAAGAAGTTACCTGGAGACCAAGAATTTAATTATTTCTATCCTAGCAGGAAAAGCTAACAAATTTCAATTTTATGAAAACCGCACTTGATTTCCCAATTTCAAAAACGCAAAATTCCAAACTTGCCACTACAGATTTTTCAAATCTTATCTTTGGGAAGACGATAAGTGACCACATGTTTGTCGCAGATTACAAGAATGGAGAATGGACTGATTTGAGGATTGAGCCATATGCGCCGCTTTCACTAAATCCCGCCAATGCAACCTTACATTATGGTCAATCCATATTTGAAGGGATGAAGGCTTATAAGAATGAAGATGAAGAAGTGATACTATTCAGAGGCGATGCTAATTGGAAAAGACTAAATGAGTCAGCTGAGCGGATGTGTATGCCGCAAATTCCTCAAGAAATTTTTATGGATGGATTACTGACACTTCTTGATTTAGATAGAGATTGGGTTCCTACTGCAAAAGGTTCATCGCTTTATGTTCGCCCCTATATGTTTGCCATGGATGATTACATTGGTGTTAAACCTTCTGAGACATTCAAGTTCATCATTTTTACCTGCCCTGTTGGGAACTACTATAGCAAGCCGGTAAGTGTAAAAGTGGAAACTAAATACACCAGAGCAGTAGCAGGTGGGACAGGTGCCGCAAAAACTTCTGGTAATTATGCAGCTTCGCTTTACCCAGCAATGCAAGCTCAAAAAGCAGGCTATGATCAGCTTTTATGGACTGATGGAAAAAGCCACACCGTCATCGAGGAAAGTGGTACAATGAATGTAATGTTTAAGATTGATGGGAAACTCATCACTGCTCCAACAAATACAGGAACTATTTTGAAAGGAATTACAAGGGATTCTGTGATCCAACTTGCTAAAGATTGGGATGAACCTCTTGAAGAACGATTCTTGGCCATTTCCGAACTAGAGACTGCTTTAAAATCAGGCACACTTGAGGAGGCTTTTGGAACTGGAACAGCAGCTACCATTGCACATATCGAGCGGATAAATATTAATGGAACTGACTATATCCTTCCTGAAAAGGACGCTGACTCATTTTCGTATCGAGTTCTTTCAGAATTAGATGGAATCAAATACGGGGAAATAGAAGACACCCATAATTGGGTTGTGAAAATTTAATAAATATAAGCGAGAAGTTTTTCTCGCTTTTTTTTTAAATCTGATCGATTAATTCACCTCATTCCAAACAGTAGAATTACAAGGAGCTATTAGCAACTCAGTTCGTTTTTTAATGGATAAATTGCTTATTTAATTTGTGAAAAATAAGAAAGGTTTTGAATGCAACTTTCATCCTTGCATGATCAAATAACGGTTGAAAAGATAAATACTACCAGTAAACCTATTCCTTCTAAATTCATAGCTCAAAAGTGTTATTTTCACCTAATGAAACCCAAGATAGGTTCTTCAACTAAGTTACTGAACATGAGGCTTGCTTTATATTTTCCGAAAACCAAAATTCAAAAATTAAATAGAATTCTCCCGGTAAGCCTATTTCTTCTTCTGGTTTTATTCGGCACCAAAAATACATTTGCTCAATCAAGAGACTTCTTACTTCTAAAACGCGGAGCAAATCAAAAATCTCAAATCCGTTTTTATCCTGGAGAGAACATCACTTATAAAAGTGATAAACTTGGCTATTTTATCACTGATAAAATCGTTAGCCTTGATCAAGATTTTGTCTACCTCAGTGAAAACATCTTACGAATCGAAAATATCATGGAGATTGATATTCAGAACAAAGATCCACGAAATCGAACGTTGAGAAATTTGAATGCGCTGATTTTAGGAGCTGGAGTAATTTTAATTAGTGTAGAATCAATCAATAGTATATATCAAACCGAAAATTTCTCGATCGATCGAGGAGTGGGTATTACCTCGGCGATTTTGATCGGAACAGGCTTGGCATTACTCCCAGTTCGCTATAAAACTTTTAAAAATGAGGGGCGAAACAAAATCCAGATCATCCAGATGCAAATGGATTAATAAATTCAAATAGCATATCCAGATTTTTTTTCGGACTTTTGCAGCTTAAATTTTAACCTAGACAGATGACTTCAGAACAACTGAAAGACTTGAAAGCCCGCACATCGGCTTTGAGGAGGTATCTTTGACTACGATCGTAAGAAAGTAGAAATCGAAGACTTTGAGGCCATTTCGGCCCAGCCAGAATTTTGGAACGATCCAGATGAGGCAGAAAAAACAATGAAACAAATTCAGGCCCGGAAAGCTTGGACAGGCGCTTTTGAAAACTTAGATCAAATCATTCAGGATCTTGATGTATTGTATGAATTTTACAATGCTGACGAAGTCTCCGAAGATGAAATCAAAGCGGAATATAAGAAAGCCCAAAGTGCTGTAGAAGAGCTAGAACTCAGGAAAATGCTTTCGTCTGAGGAGGATCAGCTTAATGCAGTTCTTGAGATTAATCCAGGGGCAGGCGGAACAGAAAGTAACGACTGGGCATCGATCCTCATGCGGATGTATATCATGTGGGGTGAGAAAAATGGCTATAAAGTCAAAGAAGTAGATGTACAACAAGGAGAAGTCGCAGGGATCAAATCTTGTACTTTGGAATTTGAAGGACCTTTAGCTTTCGGTTTCTTAAAGTCGGAAACTGGAGTTCATCGACTTGTTCGAATCTCCCCTTTTGATTCCGGAGGAAGAAGACACACTTCTTTTGCTTCAGTATATGCCTATCCACAAGTCGATGACACCATTGAAATCGACATCAATCCTGCAGACATCGAACTTCATACTTCTCGATCTGGCGGTGCCGGAGGGCAAAATGTGAACAAGGTGGAGACAAAGGTTCAACTGACGCACAAGCCTACCGGTATTGTAGTAGTTTGTCAGATCGAGCGTTCTCAGCTTGCTAACCGTGAAAAAGCTATGCAAATGATGAAATCCCGCTTGTATCAACTGGAATTGGAAAAGCGAAATGCTGAAATTGCTAAAATCGAATCTTCCAAACTACGTGTGGACTTCGGATCACAGATCAGAAACTATGTGTTGCACCCTTACAAATTGGTTAAGGACAATCGTACAGGTCATGAAACATCCGACGCCCAAAGTGTACTAGATGGTGGCCTGAATGAATTTATGAAAGCCTACCTACTCGCCCAGAGCGAGGAACAAGTAACCAAAGACTAACCAACGACAAAGGCCGGATTTTACTCCGGCCTTTTTTCATACTTTCGTATACCCATATGCGATTAATCCCACAATTTTTCACACTTAACTTTTTCTTACTTTGCCTGAGCTCTTTTCTCTTTTTCTCTTCTTTTAATATGATAATTCCGGAGCTACCAAACTATCTCAGTAGCCTCGGAGGAGAAGAATACAAAGGGCTAATCATTGCTTTATTCACCCTTTCGGCCGGCTTATCGCGCCCATTTAGTGGGAAACTTGCTGATAAAATCGGACGAATTCCAGTAATGATCTTTGGAGCCTCTGTTTGCTTTGTGGTAAGTTTGATGTATCCATTACTCACATTTGTAGGTGGATTTCTTTTTTTGAGATTTGCACATGGTTTTTCTGCCGGTTTTACTCCTACAGGAATATCTGCTTATGTTGCAGACATCGTTCCCTTTCAAAAACGAGGCGAAGCCATGGGAATTCAATCCCTTTTTGGATCCTTGGGCATGGCTGCCGGACCAGCGATTGGAGGCTGGATTGCTACTTACTGGCCAATAAATGCACTTTTCTACGTTTCTGCCTTTACTTCTATTCTCTCAATTTTGATTCTTATTCGATTGAAAGAAACACTTGAAGAAAAAGAGAAATTAACATTAAAGCTATTTCGATTAAAAAAGGATGAGATTATTGAAAAGCGAGTATTAATCCCCTCACTAATTCTATTTCTTTCTGTTTTTTCCTTCGGTGTAGTGCTGACTATTATTCCGGATTTCTCGGAATTCTTGGGAATAAAAAATAAGGGGCTCTTCTTTGCTGTTTTCACCCTTTCCTCTTTGGGAATTCGCCTTTTGGCGGGTAAAACCTCAGACCGATTTGGAAGAGTACCCGTGATGCGTGTAGCAAGTATTACTATGGTTTTGGCCATGATCACTATAGCTTTTGCTGAAACCAAACTTGCCCTAATGGGTGCAGGTGTGCTTTTTGGATCAGCGGTAGGCATGTATAGCCCTACGACTGCAGCGTGGGTGATTGATCTATCCCTAGACAAATTCAGAGGGCGAGCCCTTGCTACGATGTATATATTCTTAGAAGCCGGAATAGGGATAGGTGCAATTGTATCCGGTTTTCTTTACGATAATCAACCAGAAAACTTTAAACTTGTATTTTTATTCAGTGGAGGAATTGCATTTCTGGCTTTCGTGGCTCTGCTTTTTGTGAAAAGAGATCGAAAGTCAGAAATGCACCTCACTTAGTATCCTAAATAATTGCTTACCCTTGGGATAGCTAAAATTGACTTTTGACGACCGTTGTAATAGATTACTTTCTTCCCATCAAACAACGCTCCCTCTTCAAGCATAATGCGAACATCCTTGCTCCACTCCTTAACAAATACGACCGCATTCAATTCGATTGCGTAACCGGTCATCGCATGAAGTGGAAAATCTCCAGCGCCTTTGGTATCACCTTGATTATCCCACATCCCTATAGTTGGACCAGCCGAGTGTCCGTAGAATCCAAGTGGGTGCGTGTAAATGCTTCCCCTCAACCCTTCAGCATCCATCATTTTCCGTGTTTCTCGAAGGATCTCATTACCTGTTCTCCCAGTAATGTAGTTTTGAGTTAATAGATCTTGAACACGATTTCCAGACTTAAATGCTTCTTGAAGGTATTTAGGAACTTCAGTCTCACCAGCCTTAAGCACGTAAGCAAGCTCCTGAGTATCCGTATTCAACCTCAAATAGGTAATCCCAAAATCGATGTGAAGTAAATCCCCTGGTAAAATGGTTGTTTCAGCAGCTTTGGTAGCAAAATTCCGATTCTGCTCATTGTTTGCTGGATCAGCTCGCTGAATATCTACTGAAGGATGAAACCAGGTATCCAGCTTCAATTCTTTAATTTTCTCTCTGTACCACCAGACCACATCTTCAGTAGTGGTAACACCAGGAGTAATCACCCGTTCTGAAAGCCCTTCCTGAATGATAAAATGTGCAATTTCTTGGATATGCTTATAACTCGCCATCTCTGCAGGTGTCCGAGTTTCAAGCCATCTTACTGCCAACGTTTGAGCTGAAGTCACATTCCCTTTCAGATTAGTCGGAAGATAATCCATGAAGTTCTGATATTCATTCTGAGTCAATCCATCAGCATGACCGTAATCTTTTGCATAGTTTAATCCGATTTTCTTTGGACTTTTCTCGGAAATCAGCTTCATCAAAGCATCCCATTGATCAGGTTGAGCTTCTGGATCCCAAGCTCTTTTAAAAGCCTTACCCACGTCATAGCGAGCTACGGCATAAGTTTCAACAGCGGCATTAGGAGCAGCCTGGTACATCACCAGAATAGTTCTCCGACGTGCTGCCATCCAAGTTGCTGGCAAAAGTGTTTTGATCACCGGGTCCTCATTGTATTCCCTTGACATGACTACCCACATGTCAATTCCTGTCTCTGTCATCAGTTGAGGCAGTAAGTTGGTAATTCTGTCATCCAGCCAAGTATCAATTACCTCGGCTTGAGCGCGCTGAGTAAGAACAGCCAGATCTTGCGATTGGCTTAGTGTAGAAGTGAAAAGAAAGGCAAAAAGAAGAAGTGATTTTTTCATTTTAAAAGGATAATTTTTATGGAATATAAAGCATAAAGAAAAGAATTAAAGCTGCTGTGGCTAGTTTTACCCGGATCATGGATTTTATCCTAAATGAGAGCCAAAAATGCACGAAAATCAAGCATTTAACGAATACGACATAGCATCTCTCTGGTCAATGAGTTGAGTGCAGTGAAGCGTTTGATTTTGAAGCTGTTTTTTCTCGGAAAAGAAGGTCTAATGCATATTTCGAGATTATGCTTTTCCGACTTTTCCTATGGGATTTTTACTTAGCATATTAAATCTGAAGAAAAGCAAAACTGCCGTAATGCTTAATCCGATCAATAAACCATACCAGATCCCCTCAGCGCCCATTTCCAGTTCAAAAGCAAGAAAATAACCCAACGGAAGCCCTAATACCCAATAAGCGATCAATGTGATAATGGTAGGAAACTTAACATCTTCCATACCTCGCAGGACTCCAAGCCCAACCACCTGCACCCCATCTGAAAGCTGAAATAATCCTGCAATTACCAGCAGGGAGGCTGAAATCTGAATGACTTCCATATCATCTATATAAAACGTTGGAAGAGTATATCTGAAGACTACGAAAATCACAGCACAGGTAAACATAAAAACCAAGACCATCCCAAAGACTACCATTCCCGCTTCTCGCATTCCTTTCTGATTTCCTTTACCGATTTGATTGCTTACGCGAATCATTCCTGCAGTACTTAAGCCAGCGGCCATCATATAACTAATAGAGGCAAGGTTTAATGCAATTTGATGTCCTGCAAGGGCATTTACGCCAATCCAACCCATCATTATTGCCGCAGCACTAAACGCACTTACTTCAAAAATATATTGAAACCCAGTCGGAAGTCCAATTTTCAGGATTCGATTGATCATGAAAAACCGAAGTTTTTTTATCCCTAACTGTAAATCAAACTGATGGTAACGTTTGGAACGAATCACGTACCAACCCATCATAATGGGCATCAAAACCCTTGAAATCAAGGTTGCTATACCTGCACCATTCAAACCCAGCTCTGGTGCTCCTAACTTACCATAAATCAATACCCAGTTCAAAAAGACGTTGACCAAGTTACAGAAAATGGTCACATACATTGCCTGCTTAGTCTGAGACAAACCTTCAGCAAACTGCTTAAAGGTTTGAAAAATCATAAATGGAAGCAAAGAAGCGGTAATAATCAGCAGATACGGAATCGTAATTTGAACCACTTCCTCAGGCTGATCCAAGAAATGAAGGCCTTGAGAAAGCATTAGGATAATCCATATTAAAAGGATTGCCGTAAATATGTTAATCCATAGACCATGTTGAAATAAGGAGGAAATCCGCTTCATTTTACCCTTTCCCTCTGCTATGGATACCAAGGGAGTAATACCCATAGATATGCCCATTCCGAACATCAGCAAAACAAAAAAGATACTATTAGCTAATGAGGCAGCAGCGAGTTCGACAGCTCCAAGTCTTCCTACCATCATGCTATCCGCTACCCCGACAGAAACTTGGCCCAATTGGCTAAGAACCACCGGTAAGGCTAGCCTAAAAGTAATTTTAAAATGATCCTTAATCGTCATCTAATATCCCAGCACCCGGGCTGCTTTTAATATACCTGCTAAACTTATACTATCCGTGATTTCTCCAGACATGACCATTTCCAAAGCTTCTTTGAATGGCAATTTCCTTATTTGAAGGATTTCAGTTTCTTCAAATTCCGTCTCTCCTTGGATAAGACCTTCTGCTAGATAAACTACTCCTACCTCATCGGTCACGGAATTAGAAGTGTGAATCTTCAAAAGTTCTGTCCATTTATTAGCAATCAGACCAGTTTCTTCTTTCAATTCACGCTTTGCACTTTCTAAAAAATCTGAACCAATAGGCCCTCCTCCCATGGGGATCTCCCAAGAATATTCATTGAGAGCATATCGGAATTGGCCAATAAGCCAAGTATCACCATTTTTATCAATGGGAATAATTGCCATAGCTCTATTCTTAAAATGAACAGTTCCATAGATCCCACCTTTACCTGCTGGATTTATTATTTGATTTTCTTCAACCTTAATCCAAGGATTCTCATAGACTAAAATGGTTTTCTTAGTATTCCAGGGGTTTTCTTTCATTTTTTCTCAAAAAAAAAGGGTGACAATAGCCACCCTAAAATTAATTTCTGGGTTATTAAGCAGGGATTGGCATCACTTTCGAATCTTTAAAAGTAGATAGAATTACCATGGATTGCATGGAGTCTACTTCCTTGATCTCAGATACTTTCTCAAGCATCAACTTTTGATAAGCCATGATATCCTTTGCTATAATTTTTAAAATAAAATCACCAGTACCCGTAATGTGGTGACATTCAATCACCTCAGCAATCAGATGGATCTCCTTCATAAAGGCGTCGATATTACCTTTATTATGTCCAATTAGACTTACCAAAACGAACGTGCTAACACCCAATCCAATTTTCTCAGGATCTAGTTTCGCATGATAACTTTTTATGATACCAGATTGCTCTAATTTCTTAACCCGCTCCAAAGTAGGTGCCGGAGACAATCCAATGTCTTTCGAAAGCTGTGCATTAGTAATTTTTGCATTGGCCTGCAGGATCTCTAGAATCCTCCGATCTATTTTGTCGAATTTTATTCTTAAGTTACTATCCATGATCTCTTGCATTGACAAAATTTTATATTGTACAAATTTAATATAATTGATGATTCTTTTTAACCATTCATCAGATTTTATAACCGGAAAATCAAAATTTTATAAACTCATATAGGCATTTTGGCAAAGATTCACTTTAAAATACCTTCTAAGCTCAGAAAAATTCAAATTTTCTCCTGTTAACACGCTTTTAAAACGACCGAAATTGATTTAAAGTTTATTCTTTTTTAAATATTGCCTTGCAGCCTCATGCGAAGGGTGTTTTCGCTTCGCATATTTCTTTACTTTATTAAAATAATTCTTAGCCAATTTTTTATTTCCTTCATCCATAGCAATAATCCCAAGCTGAACAAGTGAATGTAAGTAATAACCACTCTCCTGCGATTCAGACTCTTCACCGTAGGAAATAGTCTTGAGGTAATACTTTTTTGATTCTATTTGATCATTTACCCGATCGTGAAATTGGGCAATATAAAAAGCAGCATAGCGTCCACTATTAGATTCATAGCCTGTTTGCTTTGCATCAATTCGATCCAAAATCTCTAATGACTGCGTTACCGATTCATTCCACCTACCTACTGTGTATAGGTGCCTTGCATAGGATCGGTGGAAATAAGGGTTATTTGGAAACTTAGTATGCAAATATTCTGAGATTTGAAGTGCTTCATAGGGTTTCTTTTCTTCTGAGGCGTATAGTCTAAAAAGAAAATATTGAGCTTCTACTCTAGTATAAAAAGCGTTTGTCGCTACTTCTTCCAGTTGCTGTAGTCCCAACTGCTTATTTCCTTTAGGGAAAAGTGCCATTACGGGCTTAAGCAGTGGATAATTTTCTGGAATCCAAACTGAAAAATAGTTGAAAAGCGCGTCCCCTAATAGCAATTCAGGATTAAATTCCTCCTCACCCCTACTCAACTCCATGTATTTTAGCGCATTTCTTCCTGCCCATGCGGCTTTCGTCCAGCTCTTTCGCTCAGAGTACAATCTTCCTTGAAAACCGTATCCCGCGGCCAAAAAGAATGCAGCCTCTTTGTTGGTCTTATCGTTATCGTACATTACCTGGGCCTTTTCTATGGCTTGATCCAAATATTTAATAAAAGCCTTGTCATAGGTTTCTTTGGTCACATCAATTTCAATACGCCACCAATAACCAAGTGCCACTAAGAAATATGGAAGGGGATGTTCCGGATATTGAATCGCAATGACTGCAAAATCCCGTTCTGCAACAGGGAAATTGAAATCATACATGCTATTGATCGATTTGGTGATCCTATATTGAAGCCCCCTATCCAAAAGCAAGTATTTAGAAGGCTGAAAGAAAGATGAATCTTGCGATGCCACCTGAGCGATGGATTTTGTTCCAAGCCCAATAAAAATGAAAAATACTAAAAACCACGCAGGTATTAATCGCATACTATTTTTGCTATTCGAATTCAAAATTAGGGGTATTCTCAAACAAAATTTTAGATTTGATCAAGATTCATTTTAAAAATGGCTAAACCACTTTCTCCAGAAGGACAACGTCTAAAAGATCTAATTGATTTCGACAAACGATTCTATTTTTTATTTCTAGTCCTTTTATTTCTTTTGATCAGGTACCTGACGAATACTTTTATTTTGGAAACGATTCCTGACTTTGAAAATCTTGAGGCAAAAGGGGATTTTATGATTTTCCATTTATTCAACCTTGCCAATTACATCTGGACTCCTTTTTCGCTTCTTTGGAAATTCACCGTGATCGCCTTCTTATTTTGGTTAGGAGCATTTATGGTCGGCTACAAAGTTCCATTCCGTGAGCTTTGGCAATTTGCTATGATTTCGGAAATCATCTTCGTACTACCAGAACTGATTCGTCTATTTGTATTTCTGGCTCCTGACTCAGGCGCTACCTTCATAGAAATAGATGAATACCGCGCTTTTTCGGTACTTCAACTTTTAGGCCCCGAAAATATTGCAAAGCAATACCACTATGCGCTAGCCACGCTTAATATTTTTGAAGTGATCTACGGAGTATTTTGGGTGTATGGATTCCACATGATCAGCCGAAGATCCTTTAAAGAATCTATTCTGGTGACATTGGTGAGCTATTTTTTACCTTTAGCTGTCTGGTTATCTTGGTTTATAATGGTCTACCGGGGTTAAGTTTTATTTCTTTGCATTGCCGCTACATCGTTTGGAACAGTATTTTACTTCTTCCCAGTTTTTTTCCCATTTCTTTCTCCAAGTAAAAGGTCTTTGACAAACGGGGCACATTTTCGTTGGTAGTTGGTCCTTTTTCATAGTATTATTTCAATCTTTTAGCCAAAGTATGTCTAGCTAGGATACCCCTAGATTCTTTTTTCACCTCAGGATCTTCTTGGGCCGCCCAGATTATATTCCTTGCCTCACTTGCAGCAGTCAATGGTGAAACAATTGGATATGGATAGGTTTCACCCAATCGGATTTTATAAATAGATTTTTCCATTTCTGTAAGATTCCAAGGTTCATGAATCAAGGAATTAGGGATTGAAGTGAGCTCAGGAATCCACTTTTTAATAAATACTCCTTCAGGATCATGATCTTGTGATTGTTTTACTGGATTATAAATTCTCACTGTATTGATCCCTGTCACTCCTGCTTGCATTTGCAACTGTGGATAATGAATACCTGGCTCAAAATCTAAAAACACCCTTGCCAAATGGTCTGCTCCAGTTTGCCAATTTTGTCTCAGGTGATGGGTCAGAAAAGAGACCAGCATAGCCCTCATTCTAAAATTCAAATACCCTGTTCCTATTAAACAACGCATACAAGCATCTACCAAAGGATAGCCGGTAGCACCTTTTTGCCATGCTAGAATCAGAGATTGATTAGGTATAGTTTTGAATTTTTCAAAGCCTCGATTGATGGAGTTATACTCCATGCTGCTTTCCATTTCAAACTTTTGAATAAAGTGACAATGCCATCGCAATCGCTCCATAAAATTAGAAATCGATTTTGAAGCGACTCCCGACTTCAAAGCCTGATCTGATTGCTGATAAACTTGCCGGATCGATAAACAACCCCAAGCTAAATAAGGAGATAGACGACTGCAGCTTTTTCTACTTAGTTCAGGCTTGCTAATGTGTTTACTATAGGTTCGATGCCGCTCCAAGAGAAAAGTCTTCAGGTATTTATTCCCAGAGGTACTGCCTCCAGGTTGGAATAAAGGGTTCTTTTCGCTCCATAGGAAAGTAAACTCAGGTAACGCATACTCAATACTTAAATCTTTTGGGAATTCTTGAAAAGTAGCTTTTTCCCAATTTACAGGCTGTATCGATCCTTTAACATAAGCAAACCAATCTTCAACCCAATTCAATCGGTTTTTCCTTCCTCGCTTCACTCCCTGCTGTTGATATTGATTCCATGGAATATTCTTTTTAAAAAGAATTTGCTTGACTTCAAGATCCCTTTTAAAGGTAATGTCAATCCCTGATTCCTGATGAGAATACATTCCCTTTACATCAAAAACCGAACACAGCCTTTCTAGCAGCGCAGGGACTTCTCCAAACAAAATCACCACTTCTCCTGAATAAGGTCTAATCTGCTCATTCAAATCTGAAAGGCTTTCCCATACAAAACGCCAATGACGAAGATCACTTTGAGGGGCAGCAATCAGCGAAGATTCAAACACATATATAAAAATCAAAGGGTAACCAGCAGCAATTGCATGTTCTATTGGAGGGTGATCCTCTCCTCTTAGATCTCTTTTAAGCCAAACGATTGAAATTTTTTGCACAAATTATAAACTTTAGGAACTTACCAAAGTTTTCTAACTATGAAAAAAACACAGACGCTGACTGTCGAAGAGGAAGATCGAGTGGTAGAAATGGCCTGGGAAGACCGGACACCTTTTGATGCTATCGAAGCTCAATTTGGACTAGCTGAATCTGAAGTCATTCAACTAATGCGGAAAACAATGAAGCTTAGCTCATTTAAAATGTGGCGAGCAAGGGTCCAAGGCAGGAAGACCAAACACAAGAAAAAAGGTCCTGAGGAGATGGATAGTTTTAAATCTAGAATGCAGCGAGGAATCGCGTTAAACAAAATCTCCAAGCGATAAAGTTATTATTTTATTAAAAGTAAGGGCGAAAAATTTTTCGCCCCATTACAAATAGCTTAGACCGTCTCAAATGGCCAACTGCCAATCCCACCTTTTAAGTTTTTTAAATGTTCAAAGCCTAGATCTGACATAACCTCGCAAGCTTGTGCACTTCGATTACCGCTTCTACAATAGAGCAAGTAAATCTTTTCCTTCGGTAGGTTTTTTACTGAGTTAGCAAATGAGCTTGACATAATATCAAGATTTCGGGCGCCTCTTATTTTTCCACTTGAAAACTCACCTGCGGACCGGACATCAATAACCACAGCATTAGCCTGAATCACTAAATCATTGAATTCACCGGAAGGAATATCTTGGTAATTTTTCGGAGTTGTTTTGAAGAAATTAAACATCGTTTCGTTTTTTAGATTTACCCAAAATTAAACTCAGATGCATCCCAAGACAGTAATAAATGTCACTCAATTAGGCCCTTGATGATTTATTTTTAAGTTTAAGAATGATCAACCTGAACAATAAAACCCAAGGAAATCCATGAAGAATAAGATCTCCCCAATCGATTAATTTCATTCCATTGGCACCACCCGCAACCCATTTGATTTTTCCCCAGATATGAGGCTCTGGAAAAAAAGGAGCTAGACCTAACCAACCACACATGATCAATACCAAGACCCAATTATTCAGAGGGTTTCTAGCTACTTTGACTTCTTTCTTGACCATGGATAGGTGATTTGTGCCCAAAATGTTTTTGGAAATTCTTCAATTTTGTCAAAACCTAAAGGTTCATCTTTACCTGAGTTGGGAATGTATGCTGTCCCAAAAAGATAATCCCAGATGCTTAGAGTTATCCCATAATTTACTCCATAACTACCTTTTGGAAGCTTTTTAGCATGGTGCCATGTGTGCATTACTGGGTTGTTTAGAATATATTTTAACGGCCCGTAAGTCAGGTTGATATTCGCATGATTGAGGTGACCTATTGCAATCGTGAAGATGTGCAAAAGGAAGAAGTCATCTAAGCCAAAACCAATCATCGCCAATGGAATGTATTGGATAGATTTATAAATAACCGTCTCCATCCAATGGTACCGCAAATGTGCAGCAAAACCCATCTCCTCTACTGAGTGATGCACTTTATGAAATTCCCATAAGAAAGAACTTCTATGTAGCAATCGATGGATATTCCACTGCATAAAATCTGCTACTACCAACATTAGCAGGAACTGTCCCCAAATAGGCCATTCTGACAAGGTAATCGCCACTGAATTTTGAATTCCAAATAAGCCTAGAACATCCTTAAATAATTCCACAAACACGTTAGAGAGTGAATTATATACAATTAAAGAAAAAAGGAAGAAGTTGAAAAACATATAAAATGCATCCAACCAGAAGTCTTTTCGGAAAGCTGTTGGTCTCTTTCTCCAAGGAAAAATCAATTCCAAACTCCATACTAAGATTGAGAGACCTATCAGCCAATAAAAGTAATTATGCCAAGAAGGGTTAAGTATTTCATTCTTGAGATAGTCCCAATAACCAAAGTATCCGTCTGCAATTATCTGAATGTATTCTTTCATGCATTGCTATTAAATTGCCATCAACTCTTTAGTGATGATGTAAAGTCCCATAGCTAGAACAAACCATCCAAACCCTTGTTTTAGAACATTTTCGTTTATTTTTTTAGACAAGGAACTTCCAATGAAAATACCGACAATGGATAGTGATGTAAAAATTAATAGAAACTTCCAATCGATCACCTGATTTCCTAAATCGCCCAAAAATCCTATTAGTGATTTGGCCGCAATGATCAATAGTGAGGTGCCAACTGCCATTTTCATAGGCAATCTAGCGAGCAAGACTAAGGCAGGAATTATCAAAAAACCTCCACCAGCTCCTACTATTCCTGTAATCACGCCGACAACGGCTCCCTCCACAGCTATCAATGGAATATTAAATTTGACTTTAGTATCGACATCATTACCACTATCCTTTTTCCCTTTAATCATGGAATAAGAGGCTGCAAGCATGATCAAAGCAAAAAAGACCATAATTGCGATATTTTTTGAAATGGCCATTTCACCAATCGAGAAAATAGGATCAGGCAAAGCAGGAATAAGAAATTTTCGAGTCAAAAAGACAGCAATAAAGGAAGGGATAGCGAATACAAGTGCCGTTCGATAATCTACCAAGTTCTTTTTCATATAAGTAAAAGAACCAACCAATGAAGTACTTCCCACCACAAAAAGTGAATACGCAGTAGCCAATACAGGCTCGACACCTAAAATATAAACCAATACGGGGACTGTCAGGATGGAACCTCCACCACCGATCAAACCCAAACTTACTCCTATAATTATTGCAGAGGCAAAACCAATTAGAACAATGATATCCATTATTATTATTTTAGAATTATATCCACAAATGTAATTAGTGCTACTTTTCCGAGAAGTGACTTTTGTTACACACTACTTCTTCAGTTCTATTCAGATTAAAACCCAAAACCACTAATATTTCCTGAATATTAAATATAGAATCTACTGACTTTAATCATTTTTATTATTTCTCCGAACTCGTAAATTGTAAGAACTAAAACTCAATATCATGAAAATTCTCATTCCAGTTGATTTTTCTGAAAATTCAATCAAAGCTTTTGAGCTTGCTTTGAGTCTAAATCGAAATCAAAAAACCACTATCATTCTTGTCCATATTGTAGAACTGATATATGATTTTGCTTCACAGGCTGCCATTGCTTTGGATTCAATGCATACTGATGCGAAGAAATTGCTTGATGAAATCGAAAAGAAATACAAATCCGAACACTTAGAATTTAAAAAAGTAGTCGAAGAAGGCACTGCATCTATCTCTATCAGTCGATTGGCAAGCCAGTATGAAGTGGATGTGATCGTCATCGGCACATCCGGTGCTGGTGAAATAAAAAAACTGATCATGGGAAGTACCACCCAAAATTTACTCAAGGAATCCAATGTTCCAGTCCTAGTGGTCCCAGCAAAAGCACCTGTTTCTCAGATCGGAAAACTTACTATGGCTTTGCAATTTTCAAATCATGAGAAGCCCCTGCTTCATCAGGTGATTGCTTTTACGAATAATTGGGGATTGGAGATCAGCTTTCTACATGTAAGCACAGCCAAGGATTTTAAAGACGAACTAGCTTGCTCAGGGCTTGCCACTTATATAAGTGAGCATTTTCAGCTAAAAACAACTCCTATCACAAATATAGAATCCGATTCAACTAATGCAGGAATAAACAGCTATTTCGAAACGAATGAAGAAAATATGTTGGTGATGTGTCACCAACATAAAAATTTCTGGAAGGAATTTCAAGAAAGTAGTCATTCGCTAGCAATTGCCTATCAAAGTACAGTTCCCATTTTGGTCATGATTTGAGTTAACGTGCTATCAACTCCTCAAAATCATCTCGAATGTAGATCACATTTCTTCCAAGTTCTATCCATTTTTTCTTCTCAAGTTGCTTCAACAACCGGGATATCACCTCACGAGAAGTCCCTAACTCGTTGGCTATTTCTTGGTGTGTTGTATGTAGCTCGTTGGATTTGTATTGCTTCATTTTAGTGACAATGTAGCGCATCAGCCGCTCATCCATCCGTTTAAAAGCGACAGCATCCAATGCCAGGAGCATTTCATGGAATCTCCTTTGATAAGTATTCGACACAAAATCTTTCCATTGCTTATACTCATCTGTAAACTGCTCATGCGCCAAGATTGGGATTCCAATAAGAGTTGTTGGTTCCTCTACTACCGCTTTAATCTCGGAAGGCTTGGTTGCAGTACAGCAGGTTAGGGAAAGTGCACATGTCTCTCCAGGATCTAAATAATAGAGAAACAACTCTTTTCCTTCTTCATCCATTCTCAGGATTTTAATTGATCCTTCAAGAATTATAGGAACCATCTTCACGAATTGACCCGGTTCCATCAAGACCTTTCCTGGTTCAAGATGCATTAGCTGCCCTTTGTCAAGCAGTGCCTGAAGTAAGTTGGGATCAGTGAAATTTGGAAGTAAAGCTTGAAGTTCTGTGGGATTCATTTGGCTTAAAAATAAGTTGAGTCAATGGGAAGAATTTTTTTCTTTAGTTAAAAATAAAGGAGTTTATCTAAAACGTACTTTAAATGTTCAAATTTCAGGGAATAAAATTCTAGTCAAGGTGATTTTTGTCACGAAATTAATCATTGCAGGGATTTAGATTGAAT
Source organism: uncultured Algoriphagus sp. (assembly GCA_963926065.1). Classification (GTDB taxonomy): domain Bacteria; phylum Bacteroidota; class Bacteroidia; order Cytophagales; family Cyclobacteriaceae; genus Algoriphagus. The sequence continues at coordinate 11,860 of CAWUWQ010000144.1, read as the reverse complement.
ATCCATTTTAACCCAAGCAATTATGAAACATTATCAAATTCTAATCATCGGAGGAGGAACAGCGGGAATTACCATTGCTGCTCAACTTAAGCGAAAAGACCCTAAACTCCAACTAGCTATTATTGAGCCTTCTGAAAAGCACTACTATCAACCTGCTTGGACTTTAGTGGGAGCAGGAACTTTCGATTTTAAGGAAACAGAACGTAATGAAGAAGATTATATTCCAAAGGATGTCGATTGGATAAAGGATAAAGCAACGGCAATTAATCCCGATCAAAATGAAGTGACTACCGCAAATTCAGGTTCGTTTACCTACGATTATTTGATTCCAGTTCCCGGATTAATCATGGCACCTGAGCTTTTACCTGGATTGCCAGAGGCCTTGGATAAAGGAGTCGTTTGCTCCAACTACACTAATCCTGAACATACTTGGGAGGTTTTACAAAATTTCAAAGGTGGGAATGCAGTATTTACCCAGCCTACAACACCAATCAAATGCGGAGGAGCTCCTCAAAAAATCATGTATTTGGCTGAGGAGTATTTCAGAAAGCGGGGGATTAGAGACAAGACTAATGTCCTTTTTGCCACTCCAGGTACCGTTATTTTCGGAGTTCCTGATTTCGCTAAGACCCTGAACAAAATCATCCATGATCGAGATATTTTCTTCAAACCGTTTTACGCTCCTATTAAAATAGATGGTGAAAAGCAGGAAATTACTTTTAAATATTCAAAGCCCGGGGAGAGCAATTATACCATAATGGAAGGAAATGTATTAGGGGAAGAACTTACGGGAGCAATGGAAATCAAGGTTCATTATGATATGCTGCACTTGGCCCCGCCACAGACTGCGCCAAAATTCATCCAAGAGTCCCCAATTTCTATCCTAGATGGCCCAGGAAAAGGATGGGTCGATGTAGATATTCATTCAATGCAACACAAGCGATTTTCAAATATTTTCTGTGTTGGGGATGTAGCATTTTTACCAACAGCAAAAACAGGTGCTGCTATCCGTAAGCAAGCTCCTGTACTTGTCAAAAATTTGATCCAATTAATCGAAACTGGAAAAGTCGGTTCTGAATCTTATGAAGGGTATTCCTCCTGCCCTATCGTAACTGGCTATAGTAAGATGTTATTGGCTGAGTTCAAATATGATAATGTGCGAGATAGCGATCCACTGATTTCAAAATTTGTTGACACTACCAAAGAGCAATACAGCATGTGGCTATTGAAAAAATACGGATTACCATTTATGTATTGGAATCTAATGCTAAAAGGAAAAGTATAATCAAAAAGACCGGCTTAGGCCGGTCTTTTTGATTATACATGTTGGACAACACACGAAAGGCAATTTGGTCAGTGGTGATGTTCCTACTATTCTGATCTTGATTATTGTTAGCAAAGAGTTGATCTGGCGCATTTGCCAGTACACGGCAGAAGAACAAATCATCAGGATTTTCTGCTGACGCTCCAAGTTCAATCCAAAGATTCTTTCTTCTCACTTCTAAGCTGCTATAATCCTCTGCTCTCTCAGAGCGTGAATAAGATAATCTCACACTTTTCAGCTTTGGCATTTGCGAAGGAAGTAACACCGTAGGTAGGGACAATCGCTCCAACTGAAGTACTGGGACTTCCATTTCTTAGAAAAAATTTATAGTCAGGCCTTTTAGCAAAAAAACAAGTGAACTACACTTAAAAAAACTTCAAATCGATTAGTTTAATTTGACAAAGGTACTATTTAGTTGAAAATAAATATTCACGAAAACCAATATATTTTTATTATAAACCACTGAAAATGTGTTACTTAATTATTAAAGTATTTTAAATACTTAGTCACCTGAAAAATTTATGTTAGAAGAATGACATAAAACATAAAATGTAAAAAGCCATTTAAACAAAAGTTCAACTTGATATGATAAATATCCATTTAATTTGACTTTCGATTCCTACCACAAATTCTCATGAAAACCACCGGTCTTTTTTTGCTGACCTTTTTAATCAACGCATTTTCATACTGCCAACAAATCAGAATCATCGATTCTGAAACTCAGCAAAATCTTCCAGGGGTAATCATTTACACTTCTTCTCCTGCCAATTTTATCCTTAGCAATAATGAAGGGGAGGCAGAGCTTAGCACCTTGCGGAAGGAAGGATCAATTTATTTTGAGTTGTTAGGTTATGCAACAGTCCAATTATCCATTTCTGAATTGGTAGCCATTGACTATTTGATCCAAATGAAGTCGGGATTGATGAACTTGGACCAAGCTGTGGTCTCAGCGTCCCGGTGGAGACAAAACAGTAAAGATGTATCCTCAAAAGTGTCTGTCTTAAAAGCTGAGAACTTGCTCCTGAGAAATCCTGCGAATACTGCGGATTGGTTAGGAAGTAGCGGAGAAATATTTATTCAAAAAAGTCAACAAGGTGGAGGTAGTCCGATGATTCGTGGTTTCTCTGCCAATCGATTACTTTATTCCGTAGACGGGGTTCGGATGAATACCGCGATTTTCAGAAGTGGAAATCTCCATAATGTGATTTCCCTCGATCCATTTGCTCTGGCATCCACAGAGATTCTATTTGGGCCAGGCTCAGTAATGTATGGAAGTGATGCGATTGGTGGAGTAATGGCTTTCCAAACATTAGACCCTAGTTTCTCTTCTCAAAATAAATGGTCTGGGACCTTCAGCTCTCGTTTTGGCTCAGCTAATACTGAATTCACTGGTCATGCTCATGTAGCATTTGAGTCTAAAAAATGGGCGCTTTTAACGAGTCTCACCCGTTTTGATTACGGCGATCTAAAAATGGGTGGCTTTGGACCTGCTGAATACCTGAGACCATTCTATTTGGGAATTCAAGATGGTGCGGATTCTCCTTTACAAAACCCAGATCCTAAAGTTCAAATTCCTAGTGGCTATGATCAATTCAACGTCATGCAAAAGATAAAATTCAAAGCCTCCGAGCAAACCGAATTAAGCTATGGATTTCATTACAGTCAAACTGGCTATGTGCCTAGATATGATAGATTGATCGAATCTGGGAGTTCAGGGTTACGTTTTGCAGTTTGGGCTTATGGTCCACAAATATATATGATGAATAATTTTGGGATCATGCATCGAAGTGAATCCAAACTATTTGATCAAGTTGATATCAAGATCGCACATCAATATTTTGAAGAAAGTAGAATCGATAGAAGAGTTGGAAACTTAAACCAAAACACACGGACTGAAAAAGTACAGGCCTACTCAGCGAATGCTGACTTTGTGAAAAACATTCAAAAAGAAAGTTTTATAAGCTACGGTATGGAACTAATCTACAACGATGTGACATCTGAAGGATATCGAGAAAACATAAGCTCACAAGCCATCAGTCCTGCTACCACTCGCTATCCGCAATCCTCTTGGGTCTCAGCTGCAATCTATGGAAGCTTGCAAACCGAACTCTCCAAACAACTGAAGTTTCAAACTGGAATTCGATACAATTACATTGGGCTAAATGCTGATTATAGCATCAACCAAGAATTCTATCCACTCCCTTTTACCACTAGCTCCAGTAACTTCGGGGCCTTAACAGGCAGTTTGGGATTAATCTATTCACCAGAACCTTCACTTACGATTTCACCAAACCTTTCTACCGGCTTCCGTGCCCCAAATGTAGATGATGTGGGGAAAATTTTTGATTCTCAACCTGGATCGGTAATCGTACCTAACCCAGATTTGAAACCTGAGTATGCCTATAATGCAGAGTTGAATATTAATAAACACTTCAACCAGCGCTTCAAATTTGATCTTAGCGGCTATTACACTATCCTTAAAGACGCAATGGTCCGCAGGCCATTTAAACTTAATGGAGAATCAGTGATTGATTATGATGGTGTCCCAAGTAATGTTCTAGCAATCCAAAATGCGGCTTCTGCAGAAGTAGTGGGGATCCAAGCAGGATTCGAACTAGCCATCACAAGACATTTCTTGTTTACTTCTCGCTACAATTGGCAGAAAGGAACCGAAGAACTTGATGATGAAACCAAGAGCCCTTCAAGACATGCCGCCCCTGCTTTTGGAATGACTAGATTAACTTTTGCAAAAGGAAAATTGAAGTTTGTACTGACAAGTCAATATAATGCTGAAGTGGTATTTGAAGATATGCCGGTGGAAGAGAAAGGCAAACCGCAACTCTATGCAAAAGACTCAGATGGAAAACCATATTCTCCGAGTTGGACTATTTTCAATTTGAATTCATCCTATCAGCTTTTTTCATTTTTAGAAATCAATGCGGGAATCGAAAATATCCGAGACCTGAGATACAGGACTTATAGTTCAGGACTTTCAGCTCCAGGCAGAAACTTTACTTTTTCCATAAAAGGAAGTTTTTAATTGAATTTATCCCCCATCCCTAAGGTCGGTAATCAGTTACGATTTAGTTTAAAGAAGATGTTTAGAAAGTCTTTAGCCAAGGTTACAGTTTTCAAATTTATCGTTTCATTCCGATCAGTTAGGGGAGTTTATGAGATGATCTTTTTGGCTACGGACATCAGTTTGAATTTGAAGATTTCAAGATTCTTTCATTTGAAACTTTTTCTTTGACTAAACCGGAGCAGCCAGTCAATCCAAATCCCCCTTCCTTCCTTAAGATCAAATTTTCAAAGCCTTTCGAATCCTATATACTCAAATGCTTCTCTTTCCACTATCGGAAATAATACTACTATAGCATCCGATAGCATCCGAAGAATGACTTTCGCATGTAGTCCTAAGACCCCAATGTCACCACAATTGATACCAGACATCCAATTTTTAAACTCAAAAGAGATAGTACTTAAAGATAAAACTATTTTGAAAGTAGATCAAGATCTCACCTAATTCGTTGGGATCAATTATTTTTTTGAGAAAAAAACTATAGTCTTCGAATCTTTTTTCAAAGTACCAATAATAGTTTATCGAGAGGGTTTTTTCAAACTCGGCTGAAAGCAAGGCCCTAAAAAAGAGGTCATTCTGAAATTTAGTGTCAAGGTTTTTATGATAGTTAGAAAAAAACTCAAGCTCAATAATGAAATTCTGGGTACCAGATAAGTAGAAGATTCGAAAACCTGATAAAAATCTTGTTTATTTTTCTTTAGATTCATTCCAAATAATACTACTTTTGCAATCAGTTCAAGCCAAATTCCACTTATGTTGATAACTGCTGATCAGATTACCGTCACCCAAACAGCCATCATCAAAGAAATTCTCGATTCCCCATTGAAATTAAATTTGATGGAGCTTGGCTTTATGCCTGGAAAAGCCATCACCTTAAAGTTCAGTGCTCCAATGGGGGGGCCAATGGCATTTCAGATTGATGAAACCATTTTGGCTTTGAGAAAAAATGAAGCCTCACTGATTCAAGTGCAACTGCCCTAATTCATGGATAAACCCACTCCCGCTTCAGTAGTATCGACCCCTAGAATTGCTATAATAGGCAACCCTAATGTAGGTAAGTCAACCATCTTCAACCAATTGACCGGATTGAATCAGAAGATTGGAAACTACCCTGGCGTCACTGTTGATAAAAAGGTGGGTTTGATGAATTACAAAGGCAATAGCTATCAAATCATCGATCTTCCAGGTACCTATAGTCTCTACCCAAATTCTGAAGATGAAATCATCGCTAATCGGGTACTAAGCCAAACTAACCAAGCGGAAAAACCAGAATTTGTGCTGATGGTAATCGATTCAAGTCAATTATCAAGAGGGTTATTCTTAGCTACACAGCTGATCGACCTTGGTTTGAGCCTAGCCATCGTCCTAAACATGTCAGATCTGGCTACCAAGCGAAATATTACCATTAAGACATTTGAAATTTTTAAAGCGCTTGGAGTCCCCATTCTTAGTACCGATGCCCGCGGAGAAAAAGGACTCGATCAAATACGAGATTTAATTCATACACGAAACTTTAGCAAAAAAGGAAGTTTCATCGCCATTGATGAAGTCGTGCCTGAAAGGCTACTTGACGAGGTGCAGTCCAAATTTGATCTACCTAATCAGTATCAAGCTTACCAAATGCTTCGATTTGGAAGAGTAGATAAAGTAATACCTCTGGAAGGTCGAGATTGGATTAAATCAAAGCTGGAAAGCTTAGATTTTGACTTGAGCGCAGCTCAGCTAGAAGAGACAAAAATTCGCTATCGAAAAATCACTAAAATCGTTGAATCAGCAGTCGTAAAAGAAATTCCTGATCAAAAAGCAACATCTGGTCTTGATGGGGTTTTCCTTCACCCAGTATTTGGTTATGTAATTTTCGCAGCAATTCTTTTAATCATATTTCAGGCAATATTTGCTTGGGCTTCAGTGCCCATGGATCTTATAGATGGATTCTTTGCGGAGCTTTCAGGAAGAGTTAGAGACGTATTGCCTGCTGGCCCCATCAGCAGTTTGATTTCAGAAGGTATCATTCCAGGTATTGGTGGTGTCGTGATATTCATTCCCCAGATTGCGATGCTTTTCGGTTTTCTAGCTATTCTGGAAGATACGGGATACATGTCCAGGGTAGTTTTCTTGATGGATCGCTGGATGCGACCTTATGGCCTTCACGGCAAAAGTGTAGTTCCATTGATCTCAGGAGTGGCCTGTGCGATACCAGGAGTAATGGCCGCTAGAAATATTGGTAACTGGAAGGAAAAGATCATTACGATTATGGTCACTCCATTGATGAGCTGCTCTGCGAGACTTCCAGTCTATGTGATTTTGATCGGCTTGGTAGTTCCTGATAAAAATATCGGGTTTATCAATCTTCAGGCATTAACACTACTCGGACTTTACTTTTTAGGAATAGTGGGCGTGCTGGGCACAGCATTACTTTTGAAAAATATTTTGAAGACTACTGAGAAAAGTTTTCTCATGGTGGAGCTCCCATCTTACCGCGCTCCGAGATGGTGGGATGTAATCCTCACGATGTACAACAAGTCCAAGACCTTTGTCATGGAGGCAGGAAAAGTAATTCTTGCGATATCGGTGATTCTATGGGTTCTCGCTTCTTATGGACCGCCAAGTAGAATGGATGAAATAAGAATATCGAGCGAGGCAAAACTTGCAATTGCCACAAATCCGGAACAAGAGGAGCAGATTCAAACTGAGACCTCTTCCCTTCTATTGGAAAATTCCTTTATCGGGATTATGGGCAGAGGGATCGAACCTGTAATCCGCCCGTTGGGGTATGACTGGAAGATAGGAATTGCATTGATTGCTTCCTTTGCTGCTCGTGAGGTGTTTGTGTCCACGATTGCGACGATTTATAGTATTGGAGGAGATCCAGAAGATGATTTGACTATTCGCCAAAAGCTCAATCAGCAAATTCGCCCGAATGGTGACAAGGTGTACAATATTGCCACCGCATTCTCTTTAATGGTATTTTATGCCTTTGCAATGCAATGCATGAGTACGGTAGCTGTGGTCTATCGGGAAACTAAAAGCTGGAAATGGCCGTTGATACAGACAGCGTATATGACTGGTTTAGCTTATTTATCAGCATTCATAGTTTATCAAATTTTATCCTAAGATGTTTCAGGAAATTGCAATCGGAATAGTTTTACTTGCTGCCCTAGGCTTTTTGGTTCGAAAATTCTTTTTCAAGCCAAAGTCAGATGGAGGTTGTGATAAATGTGCTAAATCTTAAAAAGAGATAGACTTAACGTAATATTTTTTAATACTTTTAGGCTCATGGGCAAAGTAGCCAAGCAGAGCATTCAAACTACTATCTTCTCTTACATTGGGGTAGTCATTGGCTATTTCAATGTGTTGTGGCTTTATCCCTATGCGATGGATGCTTCCGAATTAGGAACATTCCGAACTATCCAAGACTTAGGTTTGCTCTTTGTTCCTTTTGCGCAGTTAGGAGTAGGACATGGAATCACTCGTTATTTTCCAAAGCTGGAGAGCAACAAATCCGCTTTTCTCAGCTACAGTTTGATGATTGCAGTTGCCGGATTTTTAGTAGTCAGTATTCTCTTTATCGGACTTCGAACCCAAATCATTGGGCTTTTTGCAGCAAATTCCCCAGAAGTAGTTGACTTCCTTGGCGTAGTTTTATTGATTACTCTATTTGCTTTATTGAATAGCATTTTAGATTCCTACAGTAGATCTTATTTGAAAATAGCCATTCCAACTTTTTTTAGAGAAGTTTTTCTACGATTACTCACAGGCTGTTTAGTGGGGGCTTATTTGCTAAAGTGGATCAGTTTTCCCCAAGTGATGAGCGGTTTAGTCTGTGTGTATGGCCTCGTTCTTGCGGGAGTCCTCATCTATTTGATTTGGCTGGATGTATTAAACTTTGATTTGAATTGGAAAACTTTCCCGAAAGGCTTCAAATCCTCTTTTATACAGTTTAGCTTAATCACTTTCTTGGCGACAGCGGCATCAACTTTAATCATGAAGATTGATAGCATCATGGTTAGTTCGATGATCAGCTTAGAGGCAAATGCCATTTACACAATTGCTTTTAGTATGGCATTAGTGATTGAACTCCCTAGAAGGGCTATTTCGCAAGTAGTCATGCCGGTAGTTTCAGATCACTTTGCAAATGATAATCTAACTGAAATAAATGTATTGTATAAGCAAGTGTCTAATCGCCAACTTTACGTTTGCATTCTTTTATTTATAGGAATTTGGGCAAATATAGATGCAGTTTATTCCTTAATTCCAAATCGGGAAATCTATATGGCGGGGAAATCTGTCGTTTTTCTGATTGGATTGGGCAAGCTTTTCGACGTTGCCTTTTCGATCAATAGTGAGATTCTGGTGTTCTCTAAGTTTTACAGGTTTAACTTAATCCTGACTATAGCGATGAGCACTCTGATAATCTTATTGAACTTGATTATGATTCCTATCTACGGAATCGAGGGCGCAGCAGCAGCTTCTGCCATAGTTATGCTACTTTTCAACTTAGTAAAATATATATTTTTGAAAATCAGATTGGGTTTGGAGCCATTTTCTAAAGAAACACTAAAAATTTTAGGCGTTGGGATTTTAACCTTCAATTCAGCCAGACTCATAAGTTTGGATGGCTCGTCTATTTCTCAGCTAATTTTAAATTCATTTTTTGTGTTTGTCATCTTCCTCATGTGGTCTCTGATTTTCAGAGCTGGTAGAGAAGAGTGGCTATGGATAAAAAATCAAATAAAAAAGTCCGGATCTTAGAGTGTTACAAACCTCCTATAAGACAAGATTTGAGCTGCCTTAGGACCGCAAACTTCCACTGTTATCCTGCTTTTTGAGCGAGGCCCTGATTGCTCAAGGTGAGGCCTGTTTTTGGAAAGGGCTATACTCGGTAAAATTGATAATTGTGAAGTTTGAACATGTCGACGACCCGGACCTCACAAATATACGATTTATTAGAAATCAGGTTGGTTTTTAGCGGATGGATTCCGAATATGTATTGAAATAACATAGAATTTGGATCACTAAATAGGTGTTGATTCGAAATTTTATTTCATAAAAATAAGATTCACCATTGTTTCATCTAAATTCATTCATTTAAATAAGTGTTTTCAAAATTTTATTTCTTGAAAAAGAAAAATGTATCTTGGAATAAGCCTTAACTTTGCAACCATAAAACTCTTGGAGGAATATGTATTTGATTAAGAAATTGATTGTTTGTCTAGATCAGACTTCCCTAGATCAAACCCTGATAAAATATGCAGCTTTCATAGCACAGGTAAATCAGACTAAGAAAATCTACTTTGTAAATGTAATTAGGAACCTAAGTGTTCCTAAAGAGGTACTGGAAGAATTTCCAAATCTAGTAGAAAACATGATCTCTGAGCGCCAACAACAGATGGAATCTGTAGTCAATGACTATTTCCCTAAAATCAAAGGTATCTCTCTCAACTATATCGTAAAAGAAGGGTCACTATCAAAGAAAATCCTCAAACTCTCTGAGGAAAAATCAGCCGATATGATTTTGATTGGCAGAAAAGTAACTCTTCAGGGAACAGGGATTGCTTCGATGAGATTAGCTCGGAGAGCAAGTTGCTCACTTTTAATTGTACCGGAGGGAAGCAAACCAAAATTAAAAAAGCTCCTAGTTCCTAGTGATTTTTCCGATTACTCTAAAGATGCGCTTGAAGAAGCGATCATGATTGCTAACAAACATGGTAATGTTGAGATCATCTGTCAGAATGTTTTTGCAGTGCCATCAGGCTACCATTTTACAGGGAAAACTTATGAAGAGTTTACTGCGATTATGGAGATGCATGCAGTGATTTCTTACAAAAAATTTATTCGGAAAATTGATACCAAGGGAGTTAAAATCACTCCTATTTATACGCAAGATGATGATGATGATCCCGTTCAAGAGATTGTCTCAAAAGCTTTAGAAACTGAGGCGGACGGAATCATTATTGGTGCAAAAGGCAGGACTGCTGCTACAGCATTATTCATAGGAAGCATTGCTGAGCGCCTAATTCAGTTTAATGATAGCCTCCCTTTATTGGTTACCCGACCAAAAGGTAAAAATGCAGGCATCTTGGATTATATCCTCGAGATCTAAAAAATCAAAGACTTGTCGATCGATATTACATTTTTAGCTTTTTTTGGGGGTCGAGGCTAAACCATGATAAAAAAGTTTGGTCTAAAGCAAGAATGAAAGAAACTGATGAACAAGAAATCTTAGCACTGATCCAAAATCCCATTTCAATGGAATTCGGATATCGGCAATTGATTCTGGTTTATCAGAAGCGGGTTTATCACATCATCCGGCGTATGGTCTTGATTCATGAAGATGCGGATGATCTAACTCAAAACACCTTTATCAAAGCCTACCGGTATATAGATAAATTTCATGGCAACTCCAGTCTATTTACTTGGCTTTACAGAATCGCTACCAACGAAGCACTCAGCTTTCTAGAAAAAAAGAAAAAACGATTCTTTTTTTCCATTGATGACCATCAAGAGAAAATGGAATCATACCTAGATCAGCCAGGAAATCTAAGTGGAGATGAGATTCAAAATATCCTGCAAAAGGCAATTCTAAAACTCCCGGATAAACAGCGTCTAGTCTTTCACTTGAAATATCAAGAAGATCTAAGCTATCAGGAAATGAGTGAAATTACTGGTACAAGTGTGGGAGCACTAAAGGCTAGTTATCATCACGCCGTAAAAAAAATTGAAGAATCTATAAAGTCAGAATAAACTATTGAGGTTAAAATCAGTCTAAACAGCGCATGGGAAAACTACCTAAAATAGAAGAGTTTAAAATACCGGAGGGCTATTTTGAGCTGTTACCGGATAAGATAATTGGTTCGATCAAGCCAAACCAAAGTAATACGTGGATTCGCTATGCGGCTACAATTGCGTTGATCTTAAGTGCTGGAACTTGGTTTTTGTTTTCTCCTGAAATCAAACCTAAAGAGCTTTCATTAGAGGAAGAGGTCAATCTCTATATCGATAGTCAATATTGGACGGCTGAAGATGTCTTGAGTATGGCAGATAACCCTGATGAGATTTTAGATCAAATAATTAATGAAGAATTCCCTGATGCCACTGAGCTATGGGGAGAAGAAGAATAAACTTAGTTTTAACTATGAAAAAATACATTCTAACATTCACGATTTTCCTTTTTGTAATAGGAATAAGCATCGCTCAGCGTCCTGGCGAACGATATGATCCTGAAAAGCTTCAAGCAGCACGGATTGCATTTATCACCTCCAGATTGGATCTGAAACCCGAACAGGCAGAAAAATTCTGGCCGGTTTACAATCAATTTAATGATAATCGAGAAGGTAATTTAAAAGAGATGAGCAAGCTAAGTGATTTACGAAGCGGAGAGATTTCTGAATCAGAAGCAAAAAAAAGAATTGAACAACGATTTGAAATTCAGCGCAGAATGCTAGCTGAAGAAGAGA